>JAOZLS010000284.1:0-1685 GCA_029934705.1 Bacteroidales bacterium
AATTATATCTGAAGTTACAGTAGTTGTATCTTTAATAATTTGTTTAAGCTCTTGTTCTGCTTTCGTAATAGAATCTTGCTTAAGCATTTCTATTTGTACAAGCCTAAGCGAGTCATTTCTTTTTTGAATTGCTAATTGCTCTTCCGCTGAAGGCTGTGTCAACATCATGTACCCAGCGAGCAATGCAAAAATTAGCAAAATTCCAATTATATTATTCTTATCCATTTTTTAAAATTAGTTTTTATTTTTTTTATGATTTACAGATGCATCAATAAATGCAACAAATATAGGGTGTGGATTTAATACTGTACTTTTATATTCTGGGTGAAATTGAACCCCTACAAACCATTTTAGCTTATTTATTTCCATTATTTCAACTAAATCGGAGTCTGGGTTTATGCCACCAGCAGTCATTCCTGCTTTTTCAAATTGTTCGCGGTATAAATTATTAAATTCGTAACGATGCCGGTGTCTCTCTTTTATATCCAGAGTTTTATATGCTTTATAACTTGTAGAATCTTTTTTTAATTCGCAATCGTAAGAACCTAAACGCATTGTTCCTCCCATATCAACAATATTTTTTTGTTCTTCCATTAAATCAATAACAGGATAGGGGGTGTTACGGTACATTTCGGTTGAATGTGCATTTTTAAGATTTAGTACATTTCTAGCAAATTCAATTACTGCACATTGCATTCCTAAACAAATTCCTAAAAATGGAATATCGTTTTCTCGTGCATATTTTACAGCTGTAATTTTGCCTTCAATTCCACGGTGTCCAAAACCTGGTGCAACAAGTATTCCATCAAATTCAGATAGCATTTCGTTTACATTTTCATCAGTTATATCCTCGGAATGAACAAATGAAAGGTTGGCTTTGGTATCACTAACAGCACCTGCATGTATAAGCGACTCGTTTATAGACTTATAAGCATCGGGCAATTCAACATATTTTCCAACAAGAGCAATTTTCACATTTTTCTTGGGAGTTTTAATTTTATCAATAATTGCTTTCCACTTTTGTAGTTTAGGTGCATTTCCTACAGGAATATTCAATTTTTGAAGAACTGCTTCATCAAGTTTTTCCTTTTGCATTAGCAATGGAACTTCGTAAATTGTTGCAACATCAATTGATTCTATCACAGAGCTAAGACTTACATTACAAAATTTCCCAACTTTAGACCTAATATCATTATTAAGAGGTCTTTCAGTTCTAAGCACAAGAATGTCTGGCTGTACACCATTTTCTAAAAGCATTTTTACTGAGTGTTGTGTAGGCTTTGTTTTAAGTTCCTTAGCAGCAGCTAAATAAGGTACTAATGTTAAATGAATAACAATAGCCTTGTCGCCTAGTTCCCATTTTAATTGCCTAACAGCTTCAATGTATGGTAATGATTCTATATCGCCAACAGTTCCGCCAATTTCAGTAATAATGAAATCATAATCCTGTTTTCCTAGAAGTTTTATTCGTCTTTTAATTTCGTCGGTAATATGTGGAATAATCTGAACTGTTTTCCCCAAATATTCGCCTTTACGCTCCTTATTTATAACGGTTTGGTATATTCTACCAGTTGTAACGTTATTTGCTTGCGTAGTTTTTATATTTAGAAATCTTTCATAATGTCCTAAATCTAAATCTGTTTCGGCACCATCGTCAGTAACAAAACATTCGCCATGTTCGTAAT
>JAOZLS010000284.1:1695-5563 GCA_029934705.1 Bacteroidales bacterium
CCTGGATATATATTAATATATTGATCAATTTTTTGTATTGTAACAGAAAAACCTCTAGCTTGCAATAACTTAGCCAGCGAAGCCGAAATAATACCTTTTCCTAGCGAAGAAGTTACTCCGCCTGTAACAAAAATAAAGTTTGAATTTTTCAAAATCGTTTTTTTTAAGCTTCTTTAAGTATTTTCTTTATTTGTTCTTTAAGTTTTGCTACTTCTTTTTTAGAGTTTTCAATTTTTTTGCTGAAACCGCTAATCATTGACTCAGCGTTTTTTGAATTTGCAAAGAAACCTATGTTATTTTCTAAAAGCTTAGCATCGCCTTCAATTTTATCAATTTTATTTTGAATTTTTGATATTTCGTTTGAGAATAAATCTTTAGAATTTTTAGAGTTTCTTAATGAACTAATCTTATCGTTAAAATTTATTTCATCAAGTTTAGATTTGTCAATATTTAATTTGTCAAATTTTTCTGATACAGCTTCTCTATATTCGGCATAAATTGTGTCTTTATCATCAAAAGGTACAAATCCAATTTCTGTCCAACTTTTTTGAAATTGTTTAAGAGTTTCTATATCTTCTGGCTTACTTGTAGGCTCAAAAGCTTTTATTTTTTCTATTATTTCTCTTTTTGCAATCAAATTATTGGCTTCGTCTTGTTTTTTAGAAGAAAAATGCTCTTTCTTTCTATCAAAAAAGATATTACAAGCTTTTCTAAATCGTTGCCATATTTGCTCTGAATGCTTTTGACTAACTGGTCCTATTTTTTTCCATTCTGCTTGTAAATTTTTGTATAAATCAGTAGTTTTTTTCCATTCTGTACTTTCTTGTAAGCTTTCAACTTGCATACATAAATCTTCTTTTAGACGCATGTTATTATCACGTTCCTCATTTATTTTTGAGTAGAAGTCTCTATTCTTACCAAAGAATACATCGCAAGCTGCTCTAAAACGCTGATATATTTCAGTATTTTGATTTTGCGGTACAAATCCAATATTTTTCCAAAGAGATTGTAGTCTTAATACTCTATTAGAAGCATCTTTCCATTCTTTATGAGTTGTATGTTCTTCTTGAGAATATTCTTCAGCTTTTTCGCACAAGAATGTTTTAGATTCAAGATTTTTTTCTTGCTGCTCTTTTATTTTTTCAAAGTTCTCTTGAAATTTATTATTTATGGTAATTGTTGCAGCTTTAAATCTATCCCAAATCTCGTCTTTTTTCGCCATTAATACAGGTCCTGCTTCTTTCCATCTTTCATGTAATGTTTGAAGATGTTTACGAGCAGATAGAATATTACTTTCGGCTAAAAGCTCTTCGGCTTGCTCACAAAGTTGAATTTTTTTCTCAAGATTCTTTTTTAAGTCTAGCTCGCGTAATTGCTTATTTATTTCAAGATATTTATAAAAGTTATCAACCTCACGGTGATAATCATCCCATAATTGTTTTACAGCATCTTTTGGTACAAGACCAATTTCTTGCCACCTTTTTTGTAATGTTTTAAAATTGTTAAATGTAATTTCGAAGCTTTCAGGTTTATTTATAAGATTCTTAAAACCTTCTATAACTTCATATTTTAATTTTAAATTTTCTTTATTTTGTTCAGCTTCTTTTTCTTTTAAAAGATTTCTTTTTTCAAAATATTTATCTAAAATATCGAAAAAGTCTGTTTCTACAGGCGTTTTTGTGTATTCATAAGCTTTTTCGTCGTTTCCGTCTGCTATAAATTTACTTTTTAGTTCTTCTTTTTGCTTATTAACTTTCCATAAGAACTCATCTTTAATGGCTTTTATTTTATTAAAACTTTTAAGAATATTTTCTTTTTCAAAGGTCTCTTTTACTTTTTCTAATAGTTTTTCAACATTATACTCAGAGTAATCTTCTATTACAATTTCTTCTTCAAGTTCTGCTTCTGCTTTTAGTATTTTTTCTTCTTCAACTATATTCTCGGTTTTCACTATTTCTGTTTCTTCAACTTCAGCTACAACTTTTTCTTCAACAGGAGTTTTTTCAACTTCTGTTTCGGTAATTTCTGCTACAACTTTTTCTTGAACCGGAGTTTTTTCCTCTTCCGCTTTTGTAATTTCAGCTACAACTTCTTTTTCAATTGGAGTTTCTGCTTCTAAAGTTTCTTTAGTTTCTAAAAGCTCTGTTTCTTTGCTTGTAGAGTCTTTTTGCATATTCCTAATTTTCGCTAAAATTTGATCTGCCTTAGAGGTATCAGGAGTACTGTTAACTTCTAATTTCTCAGTTTCTAAGTTGTTGTTGTCGTCTAAATTTACGTTTTTGTTTTCCATTACATTGTTATTTGTTACCGTAGTATAATTAATAAAAGAACATTTTAACTGTTTTCAGACTGCGAAAATAATTATTTAACTCGAAACACTCAAAAAAAATGTAATTTTATTCGTTATTAAAATTCATTTTAACATAAAATGACATTTCAATATGCGAAAATTTGCTATTATAAATTTCCAATTTCTCTCTTTACGTATTGTATATACTTGAATATGATTACCTAATGATGATTTTGTTGCAAAAATCATTATTTCTTATTTATATTTTATTTATATCGTATATCATATTATTATTTTTATTTTTTTTTTTTAGCTTTGTACGCTTAACAAAAACTGAGTATTGTGAATAAATTAGAAAATAGTAAATTGTTTAAATATCCTTGGCTTTATAAAGAAGGTTTTATTATTTCGGGAGTCATTGTTGTTGTAGGATTAATTTTAGGAGTTCTAACATCGGGTTATGAAATTTCTACTCCAGGGTTTCCATATAATTTATCGTTAATAGTAAGTTATACGTTATTATTAATTGTGGTTTATATGAATTATAGGGAAACTACTTTTGTAAAATGGCTAGCAAGTGTTCCTGCTGCTATTGTTTCTATTGTACTTGTTAGTTTTATTACGATGTTACTTGGTATTATTCCACAAGTTGAACCTTATGTTGGAGAAAAGGACATTTATTATAACCTTGGGTTTACTCACCTTACTACAAGCTGGTTATATTCAATTGCATTTTTGTATTTTACTAGTAGTTTAGGTTTATCAACTGTAAAAATGTTTTTTTCGTTTGAATTAAAAAAGATTGGTATATTATTAAGTCATGTAGGTTTATATATTATTATTGTTGCAGCTGCCGCAGGTAGTGGCGATTTATCGCGAAACTACTTTGTACTTTACAATAGCGATAAGCCAACAAATGTTGTTAGAGAATACGGAGTAGAGAATTTATACGAAATGCCCTTTTATTTGAAGTTGCTTAAATTTAATATTAAAAATTATAATGCAAAGCTTGTAATAGTTGATAATAGTACTGGCTATATTGTTAATGATGATAAAGATTCTCATTCCTTTGCAGAAGAAAATTCTATTAAGAAATATAAAAATTATAATATAAAGGTTGTTAAATATTTAGAAGATGCTTTCCCTACAGATTCAACTTATCAATTATATATTGAGAAAAATGAATTTGGCTCGGTAGCAGCCGCATTTATTGAAGTAATAGATATTAATAATAATGAAAAAATTGCTGAAGGATGGGTTTCTCCTGGAAATTTTAAATTAGAGAGAAAATCTGTTTTCATGAGTAGGTCGTATTCTGTCGGGCTATTTCCTCCAGAACCAAAAGAATATAGTAGTGAAGTTATTGCCTTTTTGCCTGATGGCTCTGAAGATAAATTCACATTAAAAGTTAATCAGCCACACGATGTAATGGGCGTAATGTTATACCAGTCGGATTATAATGCAGAGAAAGGAAAATGGTCCGAATATAGTGTGATAGAGGCGGGGAGCGACCCTTGGCTACCTATTGTGTATATTGGAATTTATATTATGCTTGCTGGTGCAATATACCTTTTTTGT
>JAOZLS010000285.1 GCA_029934705.1 Bacteroidales bacterium
TAAAAAAAATAGACCTGACAGCGTGCTTGCACCTGTCAGCGTCTAAAATATAAAAGAATTAGACCAGACAGTGTGCTTGCACATCTAATTGTCAAGTAAAATATCAAACTATCACAAAAAACTAACTTTCGTAATTTTAAAAAACTAGATATGAAAATAATTTGTATAGGACGAAATTATACTGAACACGCAAAAGAACTAAATAATGCAGTGCCAACAAAACCAGTTTTCTTTTTAAAAGTTGATACTGCCCTATTAACAAAGAATAAACCTTTTTACTTACCAAGTTTCTCAACGGATATTCACTATGAATTAGAGTTAGTAGTAAAAATTAATAGAGTTGGAAAGCACATTGAAGAACGTTTTGCAAACAGATATTACGATGAAGTAGGACTTGGAATAGACATTACTGCCAGAGATTTGCAAAATGAAGCCAAAAAGAAAGGATTACCTTGGGAAATTGCAAAATCTTTTGACAATTCAGCTCCAATATCCAACGAATTTGTAAAATTAGCAGATTTACCAAAAAACATAAACTTCAAACTAGAAATTGACGAAAAGCAAGTGCAAAATGGATATTCCGATGATATGATTTTTTCTATAGATAAAATTATTTCTTACATATCGCAGTTTTACACACTAAAAATTGGCGATTTAATTTTTACAGGAACTCCCTCGGGCGTAGGTCAGTTAAAAGTAGGCAATAAACTAAAAGCATATTTAGGCGACAAATTAATGATGAATTTTGAAATAAGATAAATTGGCTTTAGTTTAAAATGGCGATGTATTTTGCCTATTTCAGGTATTTTCACCTGAAATTCTGAGAAGAAGCGAGGTGAAAACACCTCACCTAGGCAATTTATATTAACCAACGACATTTTAAACTAAAGCCGATAAATTATTGAGAAATAGAATATAAAAACAACAAAAAATTGAAAAAGATAGGTTTACTTTTTGGATCGTTCAACCCTATTCATTACGGGCATATTGGAATTGCTCAGCAAATTATTAAGCAAAATTTAGTAGATGAAATATGGTTTGTTTTAAGTCCGCAAAATCCACTTAAAAATAAATCGGATTTACTAGACGATAAACTACGATTACAAATACTAAACTTAGCAATAAATAATATTGATAAATTAAAAGTTTCCGACATTGAATTTTCAATGCAAAAACCATCATATACTCATAAAACATTAGAAAAGCTCAGCAATAAATTTCCTGAGAATAAATTTGCACTAATAATAGGAACAGATATTCTTGAAAACTTTGACAAATGGAAAAATTATAATCAAATTATAGATAATTATAATTTTATAATATACCCTCGTAATAATTCTGAAGAAATTAGAACATATAAAAAAATGAACTTTCAACAAGTAAAAGCACCCGAAATAAATATTTCTTCGACACTAATAAGAAATAAAATTAGAAAAAAACAAGATATTTCTGACTATTTGCCACAACAAGCACATAATTTTATCCTTTCTAACTCTTTATATACTAAATAATACGGTTTTTTTTGAAAAAGAATACAGAAAAATGAATAGTTATTAACAAATTGTTAATAACTTTGTTTATAAAAAGTTTATAAATATTTAATCTAACAAAGCTAAATTATTTATAAATTAGCAGTCTATTTTTAACATTTAAAATCAACATATAATGAAATTTATTGTTTCAAGCTCGGAACTATTATCACATTTACAAAGAATAAGTAAAGCTATTAGCGGAAAAGCAACAATTCCAATTTTAGATAATTTTTTATTTAACTTATCTAATTCAGAACTAACAATTACTGCATCCGATTTAGAATCGACATTAATAACAAAAATGGCACCTGAAAACATTGAGGGTGAAGGTTCTATTGCATTAGAAGCAAAACGTTTATTAGATATATTAAAAGAATTTCCGGAGCAACCTCTTACATTTGAAATAAATGAAGAGAACCTTACAACTGATATAATTTCTGAAAACGGAAAATTTAGTATCGTTGGAGCACCTGCCGATGAATTTCCTCAATTAGCAGAATTAAACCAAGCAAATACAATTGGTTTTACAATTGATGCAGGTATTTTAGAAAAAGGAATAATTAAAACACTTTTTGCTACAGCAAGCGATGAGCTAAGACCTGTTATGAACGGAGTTTTCTTTTCATTAACTGAAAATGATATAACTTTTGTTGCATCTGATTCTCATAAACTAATAAGATATAAACGCTCCGATGCAAAATCATCAAAAGAAGCTTCATTTATTTTACCTAAAAAACCAGCATCGCTATTAAAAGCAATACTACCAAGTATTGACGATGAAGTAACGGTAGAATTTGACCAAAAAAATGCAATTTTCACTTTACCTGGTTATAAATTAATTTGCAGACTTACAGAAGGAAATTATCCTAATTATGAGTCGGTTATTCCAACTGTTAACCCTAATAAATTAATAATTAATAGAACTCAATTTTTTAATGCTGTAAAACGAGTATCTGTTTTTTCAAATCAAGCAAGTAATTTAATTAAACTTCATTTAGAAGGTAATCAATTAACAATTTCGGCACAAGATATTGATTTTTCAATTTCAGCCTACGAAAGATTAGCTTGCCAATATAATGGCGATACAATGGAAATTGGTTTTAAATCAGTTTTCTTAAATGAAATTTTATCAAATATTTCTTCTGACGAAGTGATTTTTGAAATGTCTGACCCTTCAAAAGCTGGTATTATGTTACCTTTTGAAAAAGAAACTGAAGAAGAAGACGAACTAATGCTTTTAATGCCTATGATGATTAATTCATAGATTTTATACCAATTGTTGAGCAAAACGCCCGATAAATAAATTAGAATTTATTTTACTTTATCGAGGCAAAAAAGATTTACATAGCATTAGCTATAGAAATATTTTTAACGACGAAAAAGTAAAATATAAATGATTTGTATCGGACGTTTTGCTTAATAATTGGTATTATACACCCCTGTACAACAAAAGCCGTTTCAAATTGTGAAACGGCTTTTCATTTTTTGATAATTTGTATATTTTAAATATAAGCATCATCAAGTCTGTTTTGACGCTACATTGTCCTTCGGACAAATGCAGGTCTATCCAATCCATAATGCAAAGACTTTCCATCACCAGTATGACATGGAAACGTCATTACAAACTTTACATATCACTAATTAGTTTCTAAAATAGAAATTTAAACCAGCACCAATTGCATAATTATCAACTCCTTGAAAAGGAACATCTGCTTCAATAATAAAATCAGTGTTTCTATTTGCTTTAATTTGAAGTCCAACAGGAACCCAATAATGGATGCCAATTGCTTTATTATTAGTTACACCATTTTCCACCTGAACTTCATAATTAACATCTGCATCAATACCAGTATAAAAATATACTTTATTATTTTTCCGATAAGTTATATTTAGTGTTCCATCAAACCCTGCCATACTCTTCCACGAATGAACACCTGTTGTAAATGATACCTCAAGTCCTGAATAATTTCTTCGTCCAGTATTAATAAAGCGTGTTTCTACTTCAATACCAGCATATCCAAACATTGGAGAATAATCAGGATTAGTTGTCTGATAAGAATCTCTAAAAATTCCAATTTTTAAACGAGCATCAATATTACTATTTAAGCTTAAACCAACATAAAAATTAGATGCAATATATTTATGTTCACTTACATTGTCTCCATTATAAATCATAGTAAATGGATTAACCCCAATTATGGAAGTATTATTTTCCATAGAATTTGCTGCTCCAAAAACCTGAAATTGTGCATTTGCAATACTCGTAGTTGCAAAAACTAAAATTAAAATAATAAATAGATTTTTTTTCATTAAAAATATTTTTAATTAATATATTATTTGAATTTATTTTAAAAGTTCTCTTGAAATAACAATTTGCTGAATTTCGGAGGTTCCTTCATAAATTTGAGTAAGTTTAGCTTCTCTCATTAGTCTTTCAACATGATATTCCTTAACATAACCATAACCTCCATGTATTTGTACAGCTTGAGTAGTAACCCACATCGCAGTTTCAGCAGCAGCATATTTAGCCATAGCTCCTGCTTTAATATAATTTTTATGCTCGTCTTTTAAAAATGCGGCTTTATGAACAAGTAAACGTGCTGCTTCAATTCTAATATCCATTTCGGCAAGTTTAAAAGCAATTGCTTGATGCTCGCCAATAAATTTACCAAAAGCCTTTCGTTCTTTTGCATACTGAATAGATCTATCCAATGCACCTTGAGCTATACCTAATGCTTGAGACGCAATTCCTATTCGTCCACCATTAAGGCATAACATAGAAAATTTAAAACCAAAGCCATCCTCTCCTATTCTATTTTCTTTTGGTATTTTAACATCGGTAAACATTAATGAATTTGTATGCGAACTACGCATTCCCATTTTATTCTCTGCTGGTCCAATTTCAAAACCATCAACTCCTCGCTCAACAATAAAAGCGTTTATTCCTTTTGAGCCTTTTTCAGGATAAGTTTGAGCTACTACAATAAAATATTCTGCTTCAGTAGCATTAGTAATCCAATTTTTTGTACCATTAAGTAAATAATAATCACCTTTATCTACAGCTGTAGTTCTTTGCTTTGTAGCATCCGACCCAGCTTCTGGTTCCGAAAGGGCAAACGCACCAATAGCTTTTCCAGATGCCATAGGTCGTAAGTATTTTTCTTTTATATGTTCACTTGCATAATGCTCTAAGCCCCAATTTACTAATGAATTTTGAACAGACATTACAACTGCTGCTGCTGCATCAATTTTAGAAATTTCTTCCATTGCTAAAACATAAGATATTGTATCCATACCTTCTCCACCATATTTAGGGTCGGTCATCATTCCTAAAAATCCCATTTCTTGCATCATCTTAATTTGCTCGGTAGGTGCAATTGCATTATCATCTCTTTCAATAATACCAGGTAAAAGTTCTGCTACAGCAAAGTCTTTAGCCGACTGCTGTATCATTTTGTGCTCATCTGTTAAGTTAAAATCCATGTCTGTATTTTTTTATTTTAATTTATGCAAATATAATTATTTAGATACGAAAATTCAAAGGTATTCAGAGTTGTTTTCAATAACACACACAAGTAAATAATAAAAATTTATATAATTAACTGCTATTTAACACTTTATAAAGCTTGCATAACGAAACTACATACATCTAATTAAATCTAATTCAATCTTTTTGAATCTAATTCATCTATGTTATTTTTATTTTAAAGGCTGGTTATTATAAATCTTATGATTTACGCTGTTCTTAAAATCTAATCCAATCTTTTTCAATCTTTTTCAATCTAATTCAATCTAATTCAATCTAATTATTTATTTTACAGATATTTTTAGTAGATTACTGTATGTTTCAAAATATTTTATACATTTAAGCGTTCAATTTAAGTACTATAAACTTTAATATTATTTAATTTTTAATAAGCATGTTTCATTTATATATAAAAGAACTTTCTAGGTTTTTTAGTTCACTAACAGGATATATTGCAATAATAATTTTTACCAAGAACAAGTGTTTTTACCTGCATTTGTT
>JAOZLS010000041.1:0-12594 GCA_029934705.1 Bacteroidales bacterium
AATTACTATAAATAACACAGGTAAAGATGCTATAAATCTGCTCTTTCTAAGATTATCATTTTCAGGGAAAGCTAATAATTTGATCCTTGATTTAATTTCCTCTGAAGAAAAATTACTCACCGTAAATAAAGACTGAGATATAGCCAATTTTACTATTAATCTTGAATATTCTGGAAGCTTTCTATTTCCTGTAATACTTGAATCTGTAATAAACTCATGGTTAATTTTAACATTTGCTGTTATAAATTTTGATATTGGATTAAACCAAAAAACCGCTCTATAAATTTCAAAAACAATATTATCAATAGAATGTAATTGCTTAGCATGTATTTTCTCGTGATCAATTATATGTTGTAATTCACTTTTATCAAGAACCATACAGTCTGAACCAATAAAAATATATTTAAAAAACGAAAATGCTCCATTTATTTTATCTGACTTAACTATTATAAAACCTTCGTCATAACTTTTTGTTTTAGAAGAAGCCAAAATGAAAATATTTTTAAAACTAAGAACCAATGATACTAAATACCTTACAAACCCGACCAACCATAAGACAAAAAGCACCTTTAATATAATATCAAAATCAAAAAGACTTTTGGCTGTTTCCGAGAACTGCCCTTCAGAATCTACAAACGAGATTAAACTATTGTCATCATATACAAAATCAATAAATAAGGGTTGTGTATCTACAAAATATTTATCAACTGCTAATGATGGCAAAAAAGGAATACTTAATGCTGAAATAAGAGATAAGTAAAAAAAATATCTGCTCCATTTAAAATATGCCAATTTAAAATACAAGTACCTGTAGAACAACAACATTATGCTCACAAATAAACTTATTTCAAATATGTATATTAAAAATTTAAACATTATATTTATTTTTTGTCTTCATTTTCTTCAATAATCTTAAGCAGCTTTTTAACTTCGTCATTATCTAATTTATTTTCTTTCACCATAAAAGAAGCTAACTGAGTTAAAGAACCATCAAAATAATTACTTATTAAGGTCTTAAAAATTGACTTCTTATACTTTTTCTTAGATATTTTAGGAAAATACTCGTAAGTATTTCCATACTGTTTAAACTCAACAAAACCTTTTTTAACTAAAATTCTTACTACCGACGAAATAGTATTATAAGGCGGTGCTGGTGAATCTTTCGACATCTGACTAATAATATCCTTTACAAACCCTTTTTTCAATTTCCAAAGTATTTGCATTACATCTTCTTCTTTTTTTGTTAGTGTTTCCATACTGCAAACATACAACTAGTTTTTGAATTATACAACTTATTTTCAAATTACTTAACTTATTTTACAGTTAGTTACCGTCAAAACCAATTAAACATGGCTTTTAAGGTCAAAAAAATAAATTTCTTATGGTATTTTTAATAAAAGTATTACATTTGCAAACAAATCACAAAAGCAGGGGGCTTAGCTCAGTTGGCTAGAGCGTTTGACTGGCAGTCAAAAGGTCAGGGGTTCGACTCCCCTAGTCTCCACTTTAATAAAACCTCAAAAAAAACATTTTCCTTCTCAAACTAAAATAAAAAAAACAACACATCATATTAATATTATATAATCTGCTAAAAAACATTAATGATTGTTACAGAGTCATTTAAAGAATCACGATGTTATTATCATAAATTTTATTAGTAAATATCATATAAAATCGATAAAAGATTTATTGAAATTCGTATCTTTGTAAGCTTAAATAATTTATGAAAACGATTAATCATTTAGATAACAAAGAGTTAAGATGGTTTGTGATTTACACAAAGCCAAGGGCAGAAAAAAAAGTTGCAGAACAACTTAATGAAAACGGATACGAGGTATATTTACCTTTAAAACAGGAAATTAGACAATGGAAAGACAGATTAAAAAAAGTTGAAGTCCCTCTATTTAATTCTTATGTTTTTGTAAAAGTAAATACAAAACAATACTATGAAATACCGAAATTAATAAGGGGTTTTGTAAAATATGTAACAATTGGGGGACAAAAAATAGCAGTAAGAGAAAAAGAAATAGAATATATTAAGCAAATTTTAAATTATTCCGGTAAAAACATCGAAGTTTCAAGTGAAAAGTTCAATTTAAAAGATAAAGTTGAAATAAAGCTCGGACAATTAAAAGGTTTAAAAGGGAGTTTGATAGAATTTAAAGGGAAATATAAAATTGCAATTAACATAGAAGCTATTGGAACAAATCTAATAGTAGAAATAAATAAAAACGCTGTTAAAAAGGCGAAATAAAATAAAATATTAGTCACGTAATAGAATACGATAAGTTTTTGATTATCAGAGGGCAAACAAAAACAACATGTAATCTACGTGGCGGGAGCATTCCTAAAAGTGAAGAAAAACTAATTAAATTTTTAAATTAATCATTCATAATACACCTTAAATTTCAGTATATCTAAAAATGGAAAAAAATATAGAGAAGCACGAAAATTGGTCAATGATAATAAAACCTAAAAGGCATATCTTTGAAGTAAATCTTAAAGAATTATGGAATTATCGTGATTTAATTGGCTTGTTTGTTAGAAGAGATTTTGTTGCAAAATTTAAACAGACAATACTTGGTCCACTTTGGTTTATTATTCAACCACTACTTACAACCTTAATGTTTGTCGTGGTTTTTGGTAACATTGCAAAACTTTCAACAGACGGCTTACCACAAGTATTATTTTATTTCTCGGGAATAGTAGGGTGGACATATTTTTCAACATCACTAACTGCAACCTCTAACACTTTTGTAACAAATGCCAATATATTTGGTAAAGTCTATTTTCCAAGGCTAACATTACCAATATCGGTAGTTATATCAAACCTAGTTCAATTTGTAATACAATTCCTTTTTCTAGTTTTATTTATGATATATTATAAGATAATTGGAGTTGATTTTGGACCAAACATTTATATATTATATCTACCTTTTCTTGTATTATTATTAGCAGGTTTAGGCTTGGGATTTGGGATTGTAATTTCATCCCTTACAACAAAATATAGAGATTTAACATATCTTGTTGCATTTGGCGTTCAACTTTGGATGTATATAACACCTGTGATTTATCCATTATCAAGTTTAGAAGGTATATATAGAAAAGTAGTTCTTTTAAACCCAATAACTCCAATTGTAGAGGCATTTAGATATGTATTATTAGGCACAGGCTCGTTTGATTACTCACACTTATTATACAGTACTATTTTTATGATTGTGATTTTATTTGTAGGAATACTTACATTCAATAAAGTAGAACAATCGTTTATGGATACTGTATAAAAAACCTAATAGAAAAACAATACCAAGTACATTCACATAATAAATGAATAACAAAGAACTCCAAAATATAATTTCACAAGGCGAAAACATTAATATTGAATTTAAAGAAAATTTCAATAACGATGCTATTATAGCTTTATGTGCTTTTGCAAATACAAAAGGCGGGAAAGTATATATTGGTATTTCAGATAGTGGCAAGATTAAGGGTATTGATATTAAACAAGAAACAATCCCTATAATTATTAATGAAGTTAAAAACAAAACATACCCAAATATTATTCCTGATACAGAAATAATTAAAGCAGAAAATAAAAGAATACTTATTATTTCAATAAAAGAATTTCCTATAAAGCCCGTTGCTGTAAAAGGGAAATATTACAAACGTGTTAAAAACTCAAATCATCAACTAAATTTACAAGAAATTGCTGAAGAGCATCTAAAAACACTTAACAGTAGCTGGGATTATTATATTGATACAAACAACTCAATTGATGATGTCTCAATAAAAAAAATAGAAAATTTTATCTCAAAAATAGAAAATAATAAACAAACAAAAATAGAATTATCCCCTTTTGATTTTTTATCAAAATTAAAAATTTTAAGAAACAATAAACTTACTTTTGGTGCTTATTTGCTTTTTGCAAAAGATGACACTCTCATAAGCGACATTCAAATAGGACGGTTTAAAAGCAATATAACAATTATTGACAGTCTTTCTATTGATAAGGATTTATTTACTGAAGTTGATGAAATAATAGCTTTTATCAAAAAACACTTAATGATAGAATTTATTATTACAGGAGAGCCTCAACACGAAGAACGATTTGATTATCCACTTGAAGTAATTCGCGAAATAGTGGTAAATATGATAATTCATAGAGACTATAGGGACAGTAACGGTAGTATTATTAAAATTTTTGATAATTACATAGAGTTTTATAACCCAGGAAAACTTTACGGAAATATTACTATAAACAATTTACTTTCAAACAATTACACATCACAAACAAGAAATAAGCTAATAGCAAAAGCATTTAAAGAAGCCGGAATAATTGAAAAATATGGAACAGGAATTCAACGAATTATTAACATCTGTGAAAATTATGGAATAATACCACCAAAATTTGAAGAAGTATTTAACGGATTTAAGGTTATCTTATACAAAGAAAAACTAAATGGCGAATTAAATGGCGAATTAAATGGCGAATTAAATGGCGAATTAAACGAGAGGCAAATATTGGTTTATAATAAGATAAAAGAAAAACCAAATATAAATGCAACAGAGCTGTCAAACTTATTAAACATTCCTTTTAGTACAATTGATAAATATATTCGTTTCTTTCTGAAAAACAATTTAATAAAACGCAGAGGAAGCAAAAAAACAGGAGGATATTATATTCTCAGCTAAATATAACAAATAGAACAGCACAACCAAATAATTAAAGATACACTAACAATCATAAATCCATTTATATAAAAAAAGAAAAAATATCTTCGCACCATTATACAATGCATATATCAGGTGTTTTCCACCTAACAGAATTAACGGTAATAAATAAGAACAGTGTCCGCCATAGCAATAAAATTGAAAACATAAGCAAACAATACCGACTAGGAACTGGCACAATAAGCCACGACCTTATTCGTTGGTGGGCAAAAATGAGAGGCAAGGAAGACCCAACTTTAAAAATTGGGCAAGCAAACCTAATATAGCAAAACAAGTTTAATAATTTAGTTGTAACTTTGTATTGAATACTAAAACTACAATTATGAAAAAAAAGTTAGATATAGAATTATTAAAAAAAGACCCGCAATATTTTCTTTCTCAATTACCAAAAGAAGCTGAAAATCGAAATTCAAAACTTATTAGAATTCATATTCTTTAAATATAATTTTAAAAGCACATACCCTAATAATGTATCAACAAAAGCTAAGTTCAGCTTTTTTAAAGAAAATCCCATTAAAGTAGAAAAAACAGAAAAATACACTAGGAAGGACTTACATGAAAGATAATTTTTTTATTGATACAAATATTTTCGTTTATGCAGTATTACTAAATGAAAATGAAAAAATCAAACGTGAAATTGCAATTAAATAAATTCAAAATAAATCCGATTTAATTGTAAACACACAGGTTTTAAATGAATTTTATAATGTTTTATTAAAATATAAAATAAAGGACAGTCAAATAATTAATTATATAATGAAATTGAAATAAATACAGAAGTTGTTGCCCAAAACATTGAAACTTTAAAAATTGCCTGGCATATAAAAGTTAAGTATCTGTTTTCTTTGTGGGATAGTCTTATTATTGCCTATGCATTACAAAATAATTGCAAAATTCTCTATAGCGAGGATATGCAGCACAACCAAATAATTGAAGATACACTAACAATCATAAATCCTTTTATATAAAAAAAAGATTTAAATAAATTAAAACCATTTCCTACATAACAATAAAAATATTAAATTTGCAAACTAAATATACAAAACGTATTATTGCAAAAATTAAAAGGATATGCAAAATTCCCCCTTCAAAAGGGGGCTAGGGGGATTTAAACTCCCGCATAAATATTAGCCCTGCCTCTATCAGGTGTTTTCCACCTGACAGAATTAACGGTAATAAATAAACAAATAATAAATTAAAGAAGTGTCCGACATAGCAATAAAATTAGAAGCCATAAGCAAACAATACCGACTAGCTAATGTAGGAACTGACACATTAAGCCACGATATAAACCGTTTATAGGAAAAAACGGAGCAGGAAAATATACTAAAAAACATTTGTTCCTTATATCCAAAAACTTTCAACACCTTCTTTCTTATTATAAATAAAAACAATGAATAAACTAACACTAATAATAATATTTGTTTACAATTGCCATTAGTATTAGCAAAAAAAGGATTTCATAAAATAAATGCACACCAACATAAAAAATATAACATCACAAGGCGAAGGACTTAAAATAGAGTTCAAAAAAGCAAAAAACAAATTACCTGATAATTTATTTGAAATGGTATGTGCTTTTTTGAGCAAAAACGGTGGTGAAATATTACTTGGAGTAAACGATGATAAAACTATTGAGGGAGTTAATGAAAACACCGTTGAGCAACTCGCTAAAGAAATAGTAAACCTTAGTAATAATCCACAAAAATTATTCCCTGCATTTATTCTCGAAGCTCATATTGTTGAATATGAAAATAAAAAGCTCATTTATATATTTGTTCCAACATCATCACAAGTTCATAAAACAGCTTTATGTCCGTAAATCTAATGAATATTCAGAAAATAAAATTTATCCGTATGCCAAAGAAAGCGATTTTGCCGAAGGTGTTGTTGAACGAGTAAGGAATTTAATTAGAATAAATAATTCTAATCACTCGTGGAATGAATTAAGTAATGATGATTTTTTTAAAATATCTGGACTATACAGAACCGATTTAAGTTCAGGCTTACAAGGCTTTACATCATCCGCTATTTTACTATTCGGTAAACCCGAAGTAATAAACAGCGTAATACCTCACTATAAAATAGATGCTTTAGTTAGAATTGATAATATTGACAGGTATGACGACCGTGAAAATATAAGATGCAACTTGATTGAAAGTTACGATAAATTAATGAGTTTTGTTGAAAAACACTTACTTGACAGATTTTATTTACAAGAGACCCAACGCATTTCTTTAAGAAATAAAATATTTAGAGAAGTAATAGCAAATATGCTTATACATAGAGAATATACAAATGCTTAGCCCTCACTTTTATTATCTATAAAGATAAACTTATAGCAAAAAATGCAAACGAACCACATAAATTTGGATTTTTAATCCCAAGTAACTATCAGCCATACCCTAAAAACCTAGATATAGCACGTATATTTACACAAATTGGTTATAGTGAAGAACTCGGAACAGGAATAATAAATGTTTATAAATTTTCTGAGCCATACTCAAATAGTAATAAAATTATTTTTAAAGATGATGATGTTTTTATTACTGAAGTACCCTTAAAAGTTTTACTTAAGAAAGCCCCTGCAAATGATACTGTAAATGATAGGCAAAAAAAACATTATTAACTTAATTAAAATCAATAATCGAACTACTATTTTAGAATTATCGGTAAAATGTAATGTAACTAGATTAACAATAATTAGAGACCTAAAAAAGTTACGTAAGTTAAAAATTATTAAACGCATAGGCAGCGACAAAACAGGATACTGGAAAATTTCAAAAGCATAAAATAAATATAACAATGATAATTATCGCCCACAGAGAAACGTCTCTTCAAGGGGCTGATAAAATAATTGAGATATAAAATGTATATGGTTCAAACAGAAAAATGAACAAACAAGAACTTCAAAATATAATATTACAAGGCGAAAACGAACAAGTTGAATTTAAAGAAATATTCAACAAACAAGTTATAGAGTCTGTTGTTGCTTTTGCAAACACAAAAGGTGGCAACATTTTTATAGGAGTTACTGATAACAAACAAATAAAAGGTATAAAAATAAATGACGAAACTATACAAAACTGGAATAATCAAATAAAGCTATCAACCGAGCCGTCTGTTTTTCCTGACATTGAATTAATTGAAATTGAAGATAGAATAATTGCATATATTATAATTGATGAATTCCCAGTTAAACCTATTTCTGCAAAAGGTAAATATTATAAGCGAGTAAAAAACTCTAACCACCAAATGAATTTGACTGAAATTTCAGACGAACATTTGAAAACAATTAATAGTAGTTGGGATTATTATCCAGATATGCAACACTCATTAAACGACATTTCTATTGCAAAGATTGATGATTATATTTTAGCTTATGAAGAAAAACAAAAAACGAAAGTTGATTTTACTGCCTACGAATTTTTAAATAAATTAGAAATACTACGAAACAATAAATTAACTTACGGTGCTTATTTATTGTTTGTTAAAGATTATTGTTCAATTAGTGACATTCAAATTGGAAGATTTAAAAGTGACATAACAATTATTGATACAATATCGTTAAATTCTGATTTATTTACAGAGCTAAATCAAATAATTGATTTTATTAAAAAACATTTAATGGTTGAGCTAATAATTACAGGACAACTTAAACATAAAGAAAAATATGATTACCCGCTTGAAGCTATTCGAGAAATTGTAATTAATATGATTGTACATCGAGATTATAAAAGTAGTAATGGCAGTATAATTAAAATATATGACGATAGAATAGAATTCTATAATCCCGGTGGTTTATTTGGTGATTTAAGTTTAGAAAAGTTAATGACATTTAATTATTCATCGCAAACCAGAAATAAACTAATAGCAAATGCTTTTAAGGAAATTGGTATAATTGAAAAATATGGTTCAGGAATAAAACGAATTTTTACAATTTGCAAAAATTACGGAATAATAGAGCCTAAGATAAATATAACACCCAACAGCTTTGAGTTGATCTTGTATAAAGAAAAAACCGACCTGAAAACCGACCTGAAAACCGACCTGAAAACCGACCTGAAAACCGATGAAGAATTAATTGTTAAATTAATTCTAACTAATTCTAAAATAACAATACCTGAATTATCAAAAAGCATAGGTAAAGGCTTAACTGTTACAAAAGAAAATATAAAAAGGCTTAAAAATAAAAACATTTTACAACGAATAGGCTCAGACAAAGGCGGATATTGGAAAGTAATAAAAAAAAATTAATACACATTTTCATTAAATAAATAAATAATAATTGCCCATAAGGAAACATCTCTTGAGGGAACTAATAGAATAATTGAAATTTAAAAACAATGACATTATCAAACAAGAATATACTAATAACTGGTGCTGATGGTTTTATTGGTTCGCACTTAACAGAAGCTTTGCTCAAAAAAGGCTGTAAAGTAAAAGCTTTATCTCAATATAATTCATTTAATAACTGGGGATGGCTAGAAGACATTCCAAAGAATGAAAAGCTTGAAGTTATTTCAGGCGATATAAGAGACCCTCATTTTTGTAAAGAAATAACAAAAGGAATTGATGTGATTTTTCACCTAGCTGCACTTATTGCAATTCCTTATTCTTATGTAGCCCCTGATTCTTATGTTGATACAAATATAAAAGGAACATTAAATATTTGCCAAGCGGCAAAAGAGAACAATGTTTCAAGAGTAATACACACCTCAACATCAGAAGTTTACGGAACAGCTCAATATGTTCCAATTGATGAAAAGCATCCAAAACAAGCACAGTCGCCATATTCGGCAAGTAAAATTGGAGCTGATGCTATGGCAATAAGTTTTTATAATGCTTTTGGCTTGCCTATAACAATTGCTCGCCCATTTAACACTTATGGTCCCAGGCAATCGGCAAGAGCAATTATTCCAACAATTATTTCGCAAATTGCCGCAGGAAAAAAACAAATTAAACTGGGTGATTTAAGTCCAACTCGTGATTTTAATTTTGTAAAAGATACCTGTAGAGGATTTATTGCTTTGGCAGAAAATGATTCAACAATTGGAAAAGAAATAAATATTGCATCAAATTATGAAATATCAATGAAAGACACCTTAGATTTGATTAAAAAAATAATGAAATCGGATGTTGAATTTATTACCGATGAACAAAGACTAAGACCTGAAAAATCAGAAGTATTTAGACTTTGGGGTGATAATAAATTGATAAAAGAATTAACAGATTTCAATATAAAATACCCTATTGAAAAAGGATTAGAAGAAACCATAAATTGGTTCACAAAACCAGAGAATCTTAAAAAATACAAAACTGATATATATAATGTATAGTAAATTCATAAATTTTGTAAAGGAAACATACAATACCAATGAATTTATTCCTTTACACGAACCTCGATTTATAGGAAACGAAAAAAAATACCTCAACGAATGTATCGACAGCACTTTTGTTTCAAGCGTTGGAAAATTTGTTGATTTGTTTGAAGATAATATTGCAAAACATACAGGAGCAAAGCATGCAATTGCCTGTGTAAATGGTACAGCAGCTCTACATATCGCATTAATTTTATCCGAGGTAAAGCAAGGCGATGAAGTAATTACTCAACCCCTAACTTTTATTGCCACGGCAAATGCAATTTCATACACTGGTGCAAAACCTATTTTTATTGATGTTGATAAAAACACAATGGGCTTATCGCCTGAAAAACTCGAACATTTCTTAAAGAACAAAACAAAACAAACTCCTAAAGGTTGCCTAAATATAAAAACAGGTAAAATAATAAAAGCTTGCATTCCAATGCATACATTTGGACATCCTGCAAAAATTGACGAGATTAAAGAAATTTGCGATAAATATAAAATAACACTTATTGAAGATGCTGCTGAAAGTTTAGGTAGTTATTATAAAGGACAGCATACAGGAACTTTTGGAACATTTGGAACTTTAAGTTTCAACGGAAATAAAACAATAACAACAGGCGGAGGCGGTATGATTTTAACAAATGATACAGAACTTGCAAAAAAAGCAAAACACCTTACAACACAAGCTAAAGTTCCACACAAGTGGGAATATGTTCACGATTTTATTGGATATAACTATCGTTTACCAAACATAAATGCAGCTCTCGGTGTTGCTCAATTGGAACAATTACCAAAATATCTTAAAAATAAAAAACAACTTGCTGAAAAATATAAAGAACTTTTTAAAAATATTGATATCCAATTTATTTCAGAACCAGAGAACTCTCAATCAAACTATTGGTTAAATTCTATTTTATTAAAAAATAGAGAAGAAAGAGATAAATTTCTCAAGCAAACAAATGAAAAAGGAGTAATGACTCGCCCTGTTTGGGAATTAATGAACAAATTAGAAATGTTCAAAAACTGCCAAACTGAAAATATTGAAAATGCTGAATGGTTTGCAGATAGAGTTGTAAACATACCGAGTAGCGTAATTATTTAAAGTAAAATGGCAGAACCAGACCACTTACAGATTATATCGCAAGGAGAAAACATGCAAGTTGAATTTAAAGAAATTTTCAATAAGCAAGTTATCGAAACTATTGTTGCTTTTGCCAATACAAAAGGAGGCAGTATTTATATAGGAATTGCGGACAATAAACAAATAAAAGGAATAAAATCAAATTGTGAAACTATTCAAAACTGGAGTAATCAAATTAAATTAACAACACAGCCGTCTGTATTCCCTGACATTGAACTAATTAAAATAGAAAACATCACAATTGCTCATATTAAAGTTAATGAATTTCCTGTTAAACCTATTTCTGCAAAAGGAAAATATTATAAACGAATAAATAATTCAAATCATCTTTTATCAATAAATGAAATTAACGATATTTATCTAAAATCAATGCAATTATCTTGGGATAGCTATCCGCACCAGGAAAGTAAATTCAAAGATCTTGATGAAACTAAAATTAAAAAATTTCAAGAAAGAGTAAATCAAAGTGGTCGTTTTAATCTTGAAGGAAGCCCGAAAGAATGTCTGCAAAAATTAAAATTGCTAAAAGATAATATCCCGACACATGCTGCAATGATACTGTTTGCTAAAGAAGAATTATTTTATAATATACATATAGGACGTTTTAAAACACAATCACATATTATTGATGATAAAATGGTTCGAGGGACTCTTTTTGAAGCTGTTGAGAACACAATGAAATTCATTATAAGTCATTTAAAAGTAGCTTTTGAATTTTCGGGCGAAATACAAAGAACAGAAATATTTGAATATCCCATAACTGCAATAAAAGAATTAGTGCTAAATGCAATAATACATCGCGACTATACTAGCCCAACAGATATACAGATACGAATTTTCGACAACGAAATTACAATTTTCAACCCAGGCGGACTATACGGGAATTTAACCATTGAACACTTAAAAACAGACACTTATCAAGCCCAAAGCCGAAACAAATTAATAACCGAAGCCTTTTATCTAACAAAAGATATTGAAAAATACGGTAGTGGATATAGGCGAGTAAGGGAGCAAATTGCAAAATACCCAACAATGTATTTTAATTTTGAAGAAAATTCAGGTGGCTTTCTTATATCTATTGGGTACAAAAAACAAAAAACAGAAACAAAGGTCGGAGAAAAGGTCGGAGAAAAGGTCGGAGAAAAGGTCGGAGAAAACTTTACCGAAAATCAATTGTTAATTATAAAATATATTAATACTAATAATAAAATATCTGCTAAAGAATTATCTCAAAAGATAGGAATTTCTTCAAGAAAAATTGAAGAAAACATTAAAAAACTTAAAGCAAAAAATAAATTAAAACGAATAGGTTACGCCAGAGGCGGATATTGGGAAATTATAAAATGAAAAACA
>JAOZLS010000041.1:12604-16896 GCA_029934705.1 Bacteroidales bacterium
TGAAATAATACTAATTGGTGGCGGAGGACACTGCAAAGCTGTAATTGATATTATCGAAACAGAAAATAAATTTCAAATTATTGGAATTATTGATACTACTGATAAATTAGGACAAAAAACATTAGGTTATAAAATTATTGGAAGTGATGATGATATTCCTCAATTAGCAAAACAACACAAATACTTTCTCATAACAGTGGGACATATCAAATCACCAAAATTAAGAATAAAACTTTTTGATATAGTGAAAAAAGCAGGAGGAATATTACCTATTATTGTTTCAACAAATGCATATATTTCTAAACATGCAAAAATTGGAGAGGGTACAGTAATTATGCACCAAGTTATTATTAATGCAGACACCGTAATAGGTCGTAATTGTATTTTAAACAATAAAGCACTAATTGAACACGATTGTATAATAGAAAACAATTGCCATATTTCAACTAATGCTGTTGTTAATGGAAGCTGTAAAATAGAAAATGAATGTTTTATAGGTAGTAGTTCTGTTCTAAAAAATAACATTTCTATTACATCAAACACAATAATAGGAGCAGGCTCAGTTATAACAAAAAACATTACAGAAAGTGGTGTTTATGTTGGTAGCCCTGCAAGAAAAATAAAATGAAAAAAATAGCAATATTTACAACAACCCGGGCAGAATTTGGAATTTTAAAACCCCTTATTTCTGAATTAAATAATGACAATTCAACAGAAGTGTTATTATTTGTAGGGGGGACTCACCTTGTAAATGAACATGGATATACTGTTAATGAAATTAAAGCAAACAATTTTCAAATAAACAAAACTTTTGATTATTTATTGAATGAAGATAGTCCATATTCATTAGCAAAACCGCTAGGAATTGAAACTTTTGAACTTGCAAATATATTTAATGATTTCTATTTTGATGCAATTTGTATTCTTGGCGACAGATACGAACTTTTACCAATAGTGCAAACTGCTATTTTGTTTCGTAAACCAATAATTCATCTTCACGGAGGAGAAAGTACTGAAGGAGCAATTGATGAACAGATAAGGCACATGGTAACAAAATCAGCTCATTTACACTTTGTTGCATGTACAGATTATGCTCAAAACATTATAAAAATGGGCGAAGAAACTTTTAGAGTTCACAATACAGGAGCTTTATCTGTTGATAATATGTCTTTACAAAAAAGAAAAACAAAAGAACAACTTTTTTCAGAATTAAAATTAGATCCGAAGAAGAAAACTATTTTAATGACTTATCATCCTGTTACACTAGAAACAGAAATGTCTCCAAAAGATCAAATAGTAAACATTTTTTCAGCATTAAAAGAATATGATTTTCAATTAGTAATAACAGCTCCCAATATGGATTCGGATAGAAATGAAATTTTTGAAATTATTCAACATAATGTAACTGAAAATTCAAATTATAAATATATAGAATCTCTTGGTGTTGAAAATTTCCATAATTTAGTTACTTACTCTGAATTTATAATAGGAAATTCATCTAGCGGAATTGTAGAAGTTCCATTTTTCAAAAAACCAACAATTAATATTGGCGACAGGCAAAAAGGGCGCATACGTCATAAAAGCATTTTAGATACAGATTATTCGGTAAGTTCTATAAAAGAAGGAATAAAAAAAGCATTAAGTACAGCATTCTTAAATGAAATTTCAATTATGAAATATAAATTTGGAGAAGGGGAAACCGCAAAAAAAATGGTCTCAATTATAAAACTAACTAATTTTGACAATAAATTATTAAGGAAGAAATTAAGTTTTTAAAATATGATAACAATAATAGCCGAAGCAGGAGTAAACCATAATGGAGATATTGAAATTGCAAAAAAACTAATTGATGTTGCTGTAGAAGCAAAGGTTAATTATGTTAAATTTCAAACTTTTAAAACAGAATCTGCTATCAGTAAAAATGCACCAAAAGCTAATTATCAAAAAGAGAATGCAGGCTCTGAAGAGTCTCAGTTTGATATGATTAAAAAATTAGAGCTTGATGTAAAAACTCATATTGAACTAATTGATTATTGCAATAAAAAACAAATAAAGTTTCTATCTACAGCTTTCGATTTAGATAGTATTGATACCTTAAAATCACTTGGTATTACTTTGTGGAAAATACCTTCGGGTGAAATCACAAATCTACCGTATTTAAGAAAAATAGGCCGTCAGAAACAAAAAGTTATAATGTCCACAGGCATGGCAAATCTTTGCGAAATAGAAGAAGCTCTTAAAGTGCTTGAAACTTCAGGAACTCCTCGTGAAAACATTACAGTTTTACATTGTAATACGGAGTATCCAACTCCTATGGAAGATGTAAATTTGAATACAATGAATACTATTAAAAATGCTTTTAAAGTGAAAATTGGTTATTCAGATCATACTTTAGGTATTGAAATACCAACTGCAGCAGCTGCTTTAGGTGCTACAGTTATAGAAAAACATTTTACACTAGATAAAACAATGGAAGGACCTGACCATAAAGCAAGTCTTGAACCATCCGAACTAAAAGCAATGGTTTTTGCAATAAGAAATATTGAAACAGCAATGGGAAATGGTATAAAAAAGACTTCTCCATCAGAAGAAAAAAATAAAGTTATTGCAAGAAAAAGTATTGTTGCTGCTAGTAATATTAAAAAAGATGATATTTTTGATGAAAATAATATTACAGTAAAAAGACCAGGAAACGGAATATCACCCATGAAATGGGATAATGTTATCGGCAGAAAAGCAAACCGTAACTTCAACCAAGACGAACTAATAAACTGGGAGGATTTATCATAAATGAAAGACACAATAAAAATAGAGAATTTTTCAGAACATCTTTTTTGGGATGTTGATAGGAATAAACTTGATTTTGAGAAAAATAAACAGTTTATTGTCGAAAGAACATTAGATTATGGCTTAATAAATGATTGGAATATAATTTATAATTACTATGGCATAAAAAAAATTGCAAAAATATCAACCAAACTGAGAAACCTTGACAAAAAATCAATTTCTTTTATCTCAACACTATCAAAAATACCAAAAAAAGATTTTTTATGCTACACTATGAAACAATCGACCCCAAAACATTGGGACTTTTAAAAAAGTTACAAAAAATTAAAGCTTTTTCCTATTTACGTCTTGTCGGTGGTACCTCATTAGCACTACAAATAGGACATAGAGAGTCTATTGACATTGACCTGTTTGGGGAAATAAAAACAGATAATATAACAATAGCAAAGGAATTAGATAAGATTGGAAATGTTACAATTATAAAAAAATCTGAAAGCATAAATATTTACTTAATAAATAATATTAAAGTTGACATAGTAAATTATCACTACAAATGGATTGATGAAAAAATTATAGAAGATGATTTAATATTAGCGAGTAAAAAAGATATTGCAGCAATGAAATTAGCTGCAATAACAGGGCGTGGTACTAAAAAAGATTTTATAGACCTTTTCTTTTTATTAAAAGAATATACATTTGTTGAAATTTTAAATTTTTATAAAGATAAATATCATGATGGCTCAGAATTTCTTGTTCTTAAAAGTTTATTGTATTTTGAAGATGCCGAAAGAAATGAAGAACCCAAATTTTTCAAACAATATAATTGGGATGAAATAAAAAAAACTATAACAACAACTGTTGAAAATCACATAAAATTAATTAACAAATAAATCAGAAGAAATATAAATGTTAGCAATAATATCGTAAGAGATGGTTCAAAAGGTTTACCAGGCAAAAAAATAAAATTATTGCAAAAATGCTAATAAACCACATAAATTTGGATTTTTAATACCAAGTAACTATCAACCATATCCTAAAAACCCCGATATAGCTCGTATATTTACACAAATTGGTTATAGTGAAGAACTCGGAACAGGAATAATTAATGTTTTTAAATTTTCTGAGCCATACTCCAATAGCACTAAAATCATTTTTAAAGATGATGATGTTTTTATAACCGAAGTTCCTTTAAAAGTATTATTAAAGAATGAGCCTGTAAATGTCACAGAAAATGTCACAGAAAATAGAGTGAAGTTAATTGTTAAATTAATTAGAAAAGATAAATATATTACAACAACAGAATTGTCAGAAAAACTAAATGTTACAAGAAGAACAATTGCCAGAGATATGGAAAAATTAAAAGAAATCCAGCAAGTTATTAGAATAGGTGGGGATAAAGGCGGACATTGGCAAATAAACAATAACAAATAAAACCATTTCCTACATAACTATAAAATTATTAAATTTGCAAACTCAATATACAAAGCGTATTTTTGCAAAAATTA
>JAOZLS010000286.1 GCA_029934705.1 Bacteroidales bacterium
TTTAAGACTTTTTAGTTATTAACACTTTCTCATTCATTACTAATAGATTACTAACAATATGGTTGTTAATATGCTAACAATCAATAACATACATAATAGCCTGATTATTAAAACCTGTTAATAACTTTTATTAAATTAGTGAAACATAATGCTAATTATTAGTGTTTTACGGGTAAACTTATATAAAAATATGCTTTTTTTGAGGTAAAAATATTCAAATTTTGCATGTTTTAAATGGTTTTTTATTTTTATTAAGCTTGGTTATATTTTAGGAGTCAATTTCATTATTTTTACTTCCATTTGTCTAGTTTTCTGCTTTCATATTTCATGAGTAGGCTAACTGTTGATCGGTTTGGAAAATCTAACTTTAATTGTTCTAACTCATAATTTGTCATACCTATTGATTTTATACTATCAATCACTAATTCATAAACTTCTTTTAAGAAAGTTTTATTATTAGATAATTGCATCATCAATGGTTTGTCCAATAGTGGGAATCTTTGCTTGTGCATGAATATGACTCCAACGTGCTAATTTAGGCACGAAGAACACATTTTCAGCAATGTATTCGTCTCTGTCTTCTGGGTCGCTGAACTCGTCGGCTTTCAGCTTGTCATGAACTTCTGTAAACGATTCAGAAATGTATTTTAGAAATACTAATGAAACATACTTGTATTCAACTGTATCTGTATTTTTACTGAGTTCATTAATTCTTATATATCAACATCAAGGATTTATGCGATTTTTTCACAAATATTACAAACTTGTTTGTCGTCTATTTTTTACGTATGAATTCACCACATTATTACTCTTTCCCACTTTCTTAGCCAATCAAATATGCTTAATTTTCGCAGACAATTAAACACACAACGTTTAATTATTAACAAAATGTTCAAATTTAGAACTTTCGTTAATTACTTGTACTATTAAAGGCTAATAAATTAAGGAGAATGATGTGGTTCTATATTTCATTTATCTGCATATTTTTTATTTAAAATTGAAAAAGACAAATGAAACTCCTATAAATTGTTTTGTCTCTATATTTTCAATTCCAGAATTAAACTTATAAACACTAAAAAAGTAATAATTATCTCTTTGTATAAAATTATCCAATTCTTTTGGCATTGAATTGTTAATTAAATCTATAAATATTCCGCTAATTGGATTGTTTTTTTTAGCAAATAATTGTTCAGAGACTTCTTGCTTAACTTCACTTTTTAGATATTCTTTGAAATCATTTTTAGTTGGGTTTGTTAAAAATACAAAAACAAGAATAGAGCCTATTATCGAAAGAAAGATTATACTATTGATATTATTTCTCTTTTCAATTTTTTGGGCTTCTTGGTAAATCTCAAAAATACTTAATTTTTTCCTTATAGACTTACCGTAAAAAAAGGAAACGGAATATAAAATTATCAGTAAGGCAAAAAAACAGGATATTGAGATATAAAAAGATTCAAATTGATAAAATAAGAATATTGAAATAGCAAAAATTAAAAGGCTAAAATATCCAGAATTATCATCTCTGATTGTATTGATGTTTTTCTTTATTTTAGCTTCTGATAATTGAACCCTATTACAATGTTTGCACAGGTTTGCATTAATAGAAATAGATTCATTGCAAAATTGACATTCTTTTATATTAGTTGGTATTTGCATTTGTTTTTTTTATAGACTTTTTATTATTTAATTGCATCTTGATTTTTAGATAACTTTTCCATTTCTTTTAGAAGCATATCTAATTTATTCTCAACATTTTCTGTTTTAGTATTTAATTTGTTAAGTTCAATATTTGTAGAATCCTGATTATTTCGAATTTCTTGTATAATTTTATTATTCTCAAATGTTATCTCTTTTATTTTATTTTGTTCTTTGATTATAGTATCATTTTGTTCTGAATGATTTTCTATTATTGGTATTATTTTTTCATTAATAATTTTGCCTGTCGAATAATCTGAATAAAGACCATAGAATTGTGTTACTGTCAAATAAATAAACACGATTATTGCAAATGTTTTAGGCTTTAAATTTGGAATTTTTTTAATTAAAAACGTATATATCAAATTAGTAACACTATCAAGTAGAACTCCATCTTTTTCTGCTTGTAATACAACATTATTTACTTCTTCTAAAAGCTCTTTATTTTCATTAAAGACGTTTTCTATATCTTTTTCTGTATAATTATCAGGGTCAAAACTACCTCCATATTTATTATATGCGTCTTTATATATTTCAAAGGCATTGTAAGAGCTAATTGTCTTAATAGAGTCAAGGGCAGGACTTAATGCAGATGTAATTTTAGAAATATCTTGTGAAAATTTTGTTTGCTGACTGATTATATTTTGTATTTTTTGACTAATGCTTTGAAATGAAAATATTTGATTGCTATGTTGTTTTTGAATAGTCTCTGCTATTTTTGTTAGGTTTGACGAAAGATTCAATATAGTAGAGTTTTCTATTGCCTTGTTCGATTGTTTAACAACAGCTTGAAGTTGTGCTGAAAGACTACTTGCAAATATAATATTATTTATATCGTGTGTTTTTGGAATAGTTAATTGTGCTAGATTAGCTCCTGATACTGTTTGTAGTATTTTACTTAAATCGTTTATCATTATTCTTAATTGTTTTATGTTTTTACAATTTTCCTTTACATTTTTTGTAAACAAATAACTTATTCTTTATTTCTTGCGGTAAACAAAACTAAAATTGCTCTTGAACATCCTTTTTCAGGGTGTCTCAAAGCAAATGTTAAGGGCATTTTTAAAATTAATCAATTTTATCCATTGCGTTTTTAATATCTTCCAACTTAAAAGGAATGAAATATTTTGTAACATCTTTAATTATTGCAGGACATCTCTCATTGTCAAGACCTTTTTTACCGTTAAGATTTACTCCAATTATTGGGATATCCATATTAATAGCGACTTCCATTTCCCATCTTACAAACTTATAAAGAACTTTCGTTTTTTCGCCCATTAATACAATCATTATCTTTGTATTATTCAATCTTTCACGTAGTTTTCCTTTTATTGTTTCTTCTGAACTAGTTGAACGTAAATTATTCAATTCATGTGCATTATGAAAATTTAAATCTATGTTCTCATTTTCTTTCCATGCGGTCATTAAACGGTAATATTTCATGTCCGTATCTGCATCAAATGCAATGTAAGTCTTGTTTTTGTATGACATAATTAATCTTTTTTAAATTGAGGAATTGAGTTTGTTAATATTATTGATATAAAAATAAATGTTATTGATAACTGAAATAATGATACAAAAGCACCATAGTTATCTATCGGTTTAACGAATACATATGAGCCAAATATTGAATTATAAAAGCTGTAAAGCAAAAATGAAATTTTTGCAGACTTTCCTTCAGTTATTTGAAAATGGCATGAATAAAATATAAAATAAAGATAATAAAACGAAATGTTGGAAAATACGAACGAAGTAACTAAACTAATAAAACGTCTATGAATATTTTTTGTTTCAATATTATAGGGTGGTATCCATAAATGCCGATAAAAATAGGTATGCAAATTAAAAATGATTAGATACCAAACAATAATTGCAATAATAATAGAATTGGCATTTAGCCAAATGACTATTATTAAAAATAAAAATTTTAATAATATAAAAATATCAATCAAAATATTTTTGTATGCTATTCTTTTCTCTTTATTTTTTGTTATCAAATTGGCAATATTTTTAAAATGCTCAACAATGTTGATTTTGTTGAAAATTTTAATTATCCATTCTACAATTTCGATTATAAATCCATTTTTCATTTTTTCTTATCTTACTGTTCCAATTTTTTCTATTTCTATTATTGAATATAAAGGTTTTACTGCTTCAAATGCGTTTGAAAATCTAACATTATATTCATTTCCTTTATTTAGCTCTTTTAATTTTGCTAATTTCTGTTTAAATTCTGACAATGTAGATACTCCAAATAATAATTTTATTTTTTCAAAATGCCTATTGGAAACTAATTTACTGAATAATTCAAAATTATTTCTTGTATCATATATGTAAGTTATGGGAAACCAACGCCAATTATTTAAGTTTGAAATATAATAGCATAATAAATCAGCTTGTACAATATCATGCTTATTATAAGGTTCAGGAATCCTGTTGATTATTAAATCAGCCATAGGACTGGTTTTATTAGAAAAGGTTTGACGGTAATAAGTATTTATACTTTCAATATTACCATAAAATGTATCAAAAGTTTTCGGTTCATTTTTGTAGTTGTCCCTATCTTTTGTGAAATATGAGGAATAAAAGATTTCTTCAACAAATTTATAGTTCTCATATTTCAGACCAACAACGATTGTATAAATAAATAATTCATGAATAAAAAATTTGAAGTTATCATAATGATGCGGATACCAACTTCCAACATCTTCAATTGGTGATTTCAAACTTGTTAAGTTTTCGAAAAAGTTTATCAATTTTTCGATATCAAATTCTATACCTGAAAATAAAATTGATTTTGTGAAATTTATATAATCATCTCTCAGCTGAGTATAATTGTTGATATTTTCATAAATCAGTTTGCCTTCTTCAATTCTATTATTTGTTGAGTAGTCTATTTTAAAATCTTTTATGATTTCAAAGAAACTTTCAAAAAACTCGGAAATTATGAAATTAATTCTTTTGGGATTTTTACTAACAATATTATCAAAACTTTTTAGTATATGTGATGTCTTGAAAGTTGATTTTTTTTCTTCAAAAAGATAATTTGGGGCTTTCCCTTTTTTTGGTTTGGAATAGATTGGTCTATCATACAAATTTCGTAATAATACTTCATAGGATTCTTCATATCGCTCTTCTTCTGAAAAATCAATATAGACTTTACCTTTTAAAAAAGTCGGAATATAAGCATTTCCATCGTAGTCTTTTTCTGTTACTATCGGAATGAATTTTTCTTGTTTTACTTTTTTGTAAATTTCTGGACTTATTATTTGAGTTTCAGTTCCCACGCCACCCTTTCTTTCATTTGCATTTTCCGTATATCGTTTGTCAAGAATAACTAAAACTTTATGAATTTCATCAGAATTAACCATTGCTTCCATAAAACTATAAAGGTCATTTCCCTCCTTTAAATCCCATTTATCCAAAACGACATCAATTCCATCTGACATTAATCTCTCGGCAAGGTTAATTACCCATTTTTCGTGTTCAGGTGTTGTCCAACTATATGAAATAAATATTTTCAGTTCCATTTTGTTATTTTTTTTGTACTTAACGTGTTTAATCATACATTGTATATTATATTATATGCACCAGTATTGTAAAACATTGAAATGTAATCGTCATAAAACTAACGAATTATATATATAATAAAATCATGGAACTTTGTTATTTTTCATAGTTTATAAGTTATCAAATGGCTTTTAATCTGTGATGTTTTTTTTGTTCGAAACGTGTGGGTATTTTAGGGTTGTTTTTATATCTTTACGTCCTTAGTAATTAGTATTGATATTGTTAATATTCCAACTAACGTCAAACCTACATTACTGAAAATCAGCGTTTAAGTTAAATC
>JAOZLS010000042.1 GCA_029934705.1 Bacteroidales bacterium
ACGTAAATATTCCGTTTGACGGGTTTGGATATATATTGATTAAGTTTTTATCAATATTTTCAATTTCGGTTGCGGTTAATGTGATATTTACTGTTTCGTTTTCATCAATAACAACATAATCAGTAATTGTTTCATAACCATCAAGCTCAATTACATAAGACATCCCTGGATCAGGAGTTTCAGCTACTTCTGTAAAAGTATAAGTTCCACCTGTTGCTATTTGTGTTTCAAAACTACCAAGTGTAATGTTTGGCTCTAAACCATCTGTAATATTGAAAGTTACATCAAAAGTTTCACCTTCAGGTTGAAGTGTAATATTTACAGCTTCGTTATTATCAACAACAAGATAGGCTGTATATGTGTTGTAACCTTCAAGAGTTGCCGTATATTGTATTCCTGGAGATTGTGCTGGTGCTACGCCTGTATAAGTTGTAGTTCCACCAGTTGCAGTTTGCTCACCGTATCCTGCAAAATTTATTACTGGTTCTAAATCATCAGAAATTTCAAAAGTTACATCAAAAGTAGTTTCTGGTTCGTAAGGAATTGCAAAACCGCAAAATTGAACTTGATATTGAAAACTAGCACTAGTGGCAGTTGCTACACCAGTTTCTGTATTGATGATATACATTGCATCAACTCCATTATTTAGCATTCCATACCAATATAAATTTCCGGAATAATGGTCAAATTCCATATCTTGCCCGCCATATACAGTGCTTGATAATCCAAGTGAGCCAATTTCAGTTAGTTCGGCAGTTTCTTTATTTATAGAATATAATTTGCTGTCTTCGCCAAGTGTATATAAATTTCCGTTTATGTCGCAAGCCAAAGTTTCGAGAGTCGCAGTTGGATTTGCTTGTTCTCCAACAAGAGTTGCTTCTCCTGTTGTTAAGTTTATAGTGTAAAGTTTAAAAGTTTCGCTATTGTGTCCACTCATTGCATACATTGTTTCAGTTGACCAGTCGTAAGATAAACCTTTAAAAATAAGTGGGTGATTAACAGTGTTTCCAACAACAGTTTTTGCACCTGTTTCGGCATCAATATATACAAGGTCTTGCGAACTAAATTCGATACTATACCATTTATCATTTGTCCATGTTCCGTTGAAAATTCCATCACTACCTGCACTAATTAAATTAAGGTCTTCTGGTTCTTCAAGATAAAACCAATATGAACCAGTTGGATAATTATCTCCTTCTGACCATTGAACATAGCAATATGCTTTTTTAAGATAATTTACTGAAATTTCTTTTGTAAGAATATCATTTTCTGTATAAGCATCATTGCTTAGATTTGTGTATGCTTTTACAGTAAAATCTCCAGCTTCGGCTGTCCAGTTTGGAGTAAAATTTATTTGTTGAGAAGTTCTGCCTGCAAGCTCTGTAATTGTTTCTGTTTGAGTAAATATAACTGTCTCATCGCTATTAATAATTTCTATTGTGGCATCAAAAGTAATCGTTTCTGTTCCGTGATTTTCAAAAGTAGCAGTAAGTGTAAGTTCTTCGTTGTATTGAATATTGTCGTTAATATCAATTGAAAGAGGCATTGCATCGTAATCTAAAACTGGAATAAAAGTGTATGTTGTTCCTTCTATAATTGCAGCAATTTGGCTTTCTGTAAGATTTGGATACCAACCAGTTGTGGTTGTATCGCATGGATATCCCGGGTTTATTAAGAAATAAGTTCCATCAGGTGTTGGAGCATCTGCTATTCCACACTGCACTGGGTCAAGCTGTCCAAACTGCCAAGTTGTTGCACCTGACATGTCACCATAAATAATTTCTATTTTACTCGTTGCTTCATATAATTTAATTTGATAGTCAGCTCCTGTTTGCGTATAATCACCAAATTCTCGTAAGTTTTTAAATTGAATTGTAAGAATTTGCGTCCCAACTGTTCCTTCTAATTTATAACTAACCGAAGCGTCGTTTTCCCAAAGTAGCCAAAAATCGCCAGCAAGTGGTGCTATTATTTGATATTTTGCGTAATCTATATAATAACGATATTGAGCATCATCTGTAAAATCAATGTCTCCAATCGAGATAAAGCCATTTGCACTTGCTCTAAATTGTGTGTAGGTGTTGTCTCCATAGGTAAATTCAAAACCAATATCTGTGGCGACAGTTTTACCTTCGTCTTCAACATAAAATTCCGGATAATGTGTGCTTGATTCTAAGGGAAGAACTGTTGCACCTGTTAATTCGGTATATTCGCCTATTGATTGATTAAAGCTGTAATAGCTAATTAGATTTTGGGCAAAAACAAGTTGCCCAATTAGTATTAGTGTTAATGTTGTAATTAATTGTTTCATGTTATTGTAATTTTAAATAATAGAATTGTGTTTAATATTTAATGATGTTTTTTACATTTTTTAATTCATCTTCTTTTTTCTTATTAATTTCGTCTATTAATTTTTTAAGACTTTCGTTCCTTTCTTTATTTTTTCTTAATTGTTCTTCAAAAAAAATACTATTATCACCGTTTTCTATATCTGTTTTGTTTTGTTTGTTTTTATCCATACCTGAATGAATTAAGTAAAAATCATTTTCCTCAAAACTAAGGCGATATATTTAGTAATCATAAAAAAGGAATAATACAAATAGGGAGCATTGTTAAAAAAACAATGGTACAAATAGGGGGCGTTAGTAGTATAAAATACTGATTAGTAGGGGTTTTGTTGAAAAAACAGGAGTAATGAGAAATGATGATTTAACCGTTCATTAGAGTAGAAAAATACTCTTGAAATTTGATTTCTGAAGGAATATTAAGCTTTTTGCGAAGTCGTTTTCGTGCAGTATTGATAGTTCCGACTGTTCTAAAAGTGATTAATGCAATATCTTTTGTTGACATTCCAAGTTGTAAAAAGGCACATAATTTTTTGTCATTAAGAGTCAAACTAGGAAACTTTATATTTAATTTCTCATAAAAATCTATATGAACTTTCTCGAAATAATGTTCAAATTCATCCCAGTTATTTTTGTAGGTATTTACATTGTATTTTCTAGTTAATCGTTGTGAGTGCTTTTTTCCTTCTGTATCTAAGTATTTATTCATTGATTTAAAATCATCAATAAATTTGTTTTGTAAATCGGCATTTTGCATAAGCTGAACTGTTTTAGATGTCAACTCACGGTATTTAGATTCTATTTCAAGTTGAAGCTTTTCATTTTCAGTCTTATGCTGTTGAAGTTTGAATTGTTGTTTTTCTTTATTTTGATTTGCAATAAGTAGTTTTTGTTTTGTGTTTTTTGCTCGTAAAAAGTAAATAAGAATTAACGATGCTCCTAGTAAAAATACAAATGCTATTGAAATAATTAGGTAAATATTTAATTTATTTTTATATTCATTTTCAGTTTTTAATGTTTTTATTTCTTGGTCTTTAAGTTCTGTTTCATACTTAAAAATTAGATTTTCTTGTAATTCTGTTTTTTTTATTGAAAAAACACTGTCTTTAAGTTGTGTGTGTGTCATTAATGTTTTAAAAACTTTATCACTTTCTCCATTTTCATTATAAACAGTTGCACGCCCATCGTAAATAGCACTTAATAACTCTATGTTTTCAATTTTTTTTGCATAAAATTCACTACTATCAAGCAAGCTTAATGTTTTTTTGTAGTTTTTAAGGAAATATGAATTATAGGCATAGGCAAAAAAATATTCGGCAATTTCGTAATCAGAACCGTTTTCAAAAGTTGATTTAGATTTAGAAGAAAAAATCAATTCCGCTTTTTTATACATTCCTGTTTCGGTATATACTCCTGCAATGTTATCGTTAAGCGAGCCTATATATATTGTAATGTTGTTATCATGGCTCAGTTTTATTGCATCTGAAAATATTATTAATGCAGAGTCTGTTTTCCCCACTTTTCGGTAACAATTACCCATATTATTTAAAATTGAGATTCTATTTCGGATATTCTTACTTTTAAAAGATTTTCGATAAAATCCCAATGCTCTTTCTGGATTATTTTGAAGGTAATATACATTTCCAATATTCTGGAAACATCCTAGTGCTTCCTCATTCCTGTTAGCTTTTACATATAAATTGTAAGATTCAAGCCATAGTTCTAGTGCTTTAGGATAATTTGATTTATAATAGTGTATATTGGCAAGTCCTTTTTTTGCATCTGCTTTATTTGCATTTGTTCCTATTTCATAAGCTATATTAAAATAATCAATTGCTTTGTTGTATTCTGTTAAATCGCTGTATATAGTTGCTTTGTGGTTGTAAACATGTGCTTTGCCGTTGCTGTTTCCATTTTTTTCATAAACTAAAAAAGCACTGTCTAGATATAGCAATGCTTTTTGTTTTTCAGATTTTAACTTATAGTATTGTCCTAGTTTTATGTAAGATTTGCCAATCCCATTACTGAAACCTAGTTTTTGTGATATATAAAGAGCTTTTTCTGTATTAGTTTTTGATTTTTCAACATCATATTTTGAATATATTGAAGAAAGTAATAGGAGTTTATTTACAAGTATGCTATCTTGTGTTTTGTGGTTTTTAATGTCAAGCTTTAGACTGTCAGCTTGTTGAGCAACTAAAGTATTTTGCAAAAAAAATCCTAAGAATATAAATAGTAGAAGTTTAGAATATATATAGCTGTTGTTGCTTATTTTATTGTTGGGTTTCACATAGCAAATTTAACAATTATATTCGTTAAGTCAAATCATTGTGGTTTTGTTATACCTATTATGAATCAAAAATCCCAATATAAATTCTAAATGTATTTTTAAGTGAAGAAAAAGCGAAAAAAGGTCAAGTATTTCTACTTGACCTTCAAATATTATTCATTATGAAAAAAGTTTTTTTCTTTTTAACAATTTTAGTTGTTTTTATTATACTTCCATTTATATATTTTACAAAGTAAATACCACTTGCTTGGCTTGAAATGTCAATAAAATTAACATCGCTATTTAATGTACTATTAAAAACAAGTTTGCCATTTATGTTATAAATATAAATATCTGTATTACTGTTAAAAGTATTATTTATATTAAAAATTCCGTTTGATGGATTTGGGTAAATTGAAATTCCACCATTATTAGTGTCAAATATACCAGTTGCAGAACTTCCTAGTAGATTAACTTCCCTTGTTGTTGCATCCGTACTTGTATGTGAAATTATATCTGAAAAATCTGTTTTTGCATCGGGTGCAAATTTCACATAAATAGTAGTTTCCTCGGTAATACCATCATTTTGAGCAAGAGTAATACTTGTTCCAAAAGTTATATTGTCATCAGAAATAGTAAACTGTGTACCAGTTGTAAGTGCAATATAAATATCATCGGTTAAGCTAGTTCCTGACACAGTATAAGTTAATATAGTTTCAGTACCTACTTCTACTTCATCAAAACTAAGGTCGGTAATGCTTACAGTAATAATTGGAGTTCCTGCTGTAACTCCATTTCCTGATACTGCTACATTTTGTGTCTCTGCATTTATACTTTCATTTGTTATGTCGGTAGAGTATGCCGTTTCACTAGTTGGCGAAAATCTTACATAAATAGTTGTTTCAGCTACATTACCAGCATTTTGTGCAATAGTTAAATCTGTTCCAAAATCTACATTGTTATCAGAAATTGTGAATCCAGTTGCATCTGGTACTGTAATTTCAATATCATTAGTCAAAAATTCACCAGCAATTGTATAAGTTAAATCAGCAGTTGTACCAGTCTCTACATCTCCAAAATCAAGAGTTAAAGGACTAACTGTTAATATTGGTTCAACTCCATTTCCATTAAGTGAAATATCTACTTGACTTGCACCTGAACTTATATTTGAAATTGTTCCAGTATAATTTTGAACTGCATCAGGCGAGAATCTCACATAAATAGTTGTTGAAACAACATTTCCACTAGTTTGTGTTAGTACAATGTTACTTGTTCCGTAAGTAGTTCCATCTTCTGAAATCTCATAATTTGAACCTGTTACCGAAATTGTAATATTTTCGGTTAAATCTGAACCTTCAATAGTGTATGATTGAACACCGTTTGAGCCAGTTTGTACATTCCCAAAATCAATTGAACTTAAAGACGTTGTAATTGTTGGAGTTCCTGCAATAACACCTGTTCCTGTAACTGCTACATTTTGAGTTGTAGTAGTACTTGTATTTGTAATATTCCCATTGTAATCGGTAGCTGAAGTTGGAGTGAATTGAACATAAATTGTTTCACTTACTTCATTATTCATATCAGGAGTAATTACTAATTCATAAGTTGAAAATGATCCACTTGTTAGTGAAATCAAATATCCTGTTGGTGCAGTAACTGTTATGTCATCAGCTAAGAACTGACCAGTTAAATTATATGATTGTTCCGAAGAATTACCAATTTCGACACTTCCAAAAGCAAGATTTGATGGGGAAACAGAGATAATTGGCTCTACACCTTCTCCATTAAGAGTAATGTCCACTTGTTCTGCTCCAGAACTTGAATTTGAAATTAAACCAGTGTAATTTTGAATAGCATTTGGCGAAAATTTAACAAAGATAATTGTATAATCGATAGTTCCACCAGTTTGAGTAAGAACTATATTATCAGTTCCAAAAGCTGTTCCATCTAATGATATTTCATAATTAGACCCTGTTACAGAAATTGTAATATCATCGGTTAAATCAACACCACTAACTGTGTATGTTTGAGTATTAAATGCGCCTGTTTGCACATCTCCATAATTAATTGAACTTACAGAGCTTGTTATTGTTGGTGTTCCAACTGGTACGCCAGTTCCTGTAACTGATACATTTTTTGTGTCCGCAAAGTCAGTTGTATTTGTGATATTTCCTGATTGTATTCCTTCTGTTGTCGGACTAAATTCAACCCAAACTATTTGATTAATACTACCATTTGTAGGGATTGCATCAACAGAACTTGCATAAGTTCCATTTTCAGTTAAACAAACTAGATATTCTCCAGCAGGAGCTGTAATGCTTATGTTTTCGTCTCCATTAGGAGTTTCTAAATTTTCGCAAAATAAAGTATAAGATAATTTTGTAGAAGAACCAACTTGTACATTTTCAAAATTAAGACTACTTGGTGTTACTGACATTGTAGTTTTACCTGTGTAATCTAATTCTACAGAAGCATAAGCTGTTCCACTTTCAATTTCTAAATCCATTACTATATTTCCAGAGTATGTTGGACTACATCTTACATAGATAGTTTGGTTAATTGTACCTGTTCCATAAGGAATTGTTATTTCATTTGTAAAACCAGTACCACTTGTTAATGAAATTTCAAAGCCGTAATAATCAAGGATACCAAAAAGTACAATATCTTCTATTAAATTAGAACCTGTTAATTGAAAAGTCATTTCTGAAGAAGTATTTCCAAATAAAACTTCACCTAAATCAACTAATTCAGGATTAACAGCAAGAGTTGAATTTACGCCTGTATAGTCAACATTGAGAGCTTCGTCTAAGCCATCACTTGTAGAATAAACACTTAAACTTTCATTAAAATACCCATCTTCAGTTGGTGAGCATTTAACATAAATAGTTTTATTTATACTTCCATTTGTTGGAGTAAGGCTTATTGTTAAAGCATAGGCTCCGTCAATAGTTTCAGAAAATAAGAATATTTCGTCTGGCGATTCTACTGTAACATTACCAGTTAAATTAGTAGCTGTAACATCGCAAGACATAATTTCAGAACCACCTACAGGTACATTACCGAAGTTAAGTGTTGTAGGAGATATTGATAATGCGGCCTCGATACCTGCACCTGTAACTGCAACGTTGTTTGTTTCAGAAACTTGATAATGATAATGTGTTATATTACCATTGAAACTTGTGGCAGAAGTAGGTGTGAATTTTACATAAACAGTTTCATCAACATTTCCGTTTACATCAGAATTTATGTCAAGCATGCTTGTGAAACCGCTAGTGCTTGAAAGTGAAATTTGGTATCCTGTTGGTGCAGTTAAAGAAACGCTTTCAGACTCGTTTAAGTCTTCACCTAATAATTCGTAAGACATTGTAGATGTTTCACCTACACGTATATTCCCAAAACCAAGACTTGTTGGAGTTAATGTAATTGTAGGTTGAATACCTGTTCCTCTTATTGCAACATATCTGTTTATTCCAGAACTTGAGTTTTGAATATTTTTTGAAAGATAACCAGTTGATTCTGGCGAAAATCTTGCATAAATTGTTTGATTAACACTTCCACCAGTCTCAGGTACAACTAAATCTGTTGTAAACCCAGATCCACTTGTTAGAGATATTTCATATCCTTGTGCTGAAGATATGCTAATAATAACATCTTCATATAAATTTGAACCAGTTAAGGTATATGACTCTTCATCACTGCTTGATCCTACTATTACGTCTCCAAATTGGAAAAGAGTTTCGCTAATAGCTAGAGTTGCTTGAACTCCTGTACCGCTAACTGCAACATATTTTGTTGTTGCTCCACTACTTGTGTGTCTAATGTTTCCTGTTGAAGTAGCTGTTGCCGTTGGAGTATATTTAATATATATTGTTTGATTTATACTTCCCCCTGTTTCAGGTATTGTTAAGTTTACTGAATAAGTTCCGTCTATTGTTGTAGATGCGGTATATTTATCAGGAATACTAATTGAAACGTCATTTGTTAAGTTTGAACCAGTAAGTACGTAAGATTTGATATCTGAATTACCTATTGTAACATTACCAAAAGCGAGAGATGTTGGATTTACTATCATTTCTGCGGCAACATTACCTGTGCCAGATACTGCAACATTTACAGTTGTAGCACCAGAGCTAACATTTGTAACGTTTCCACTATATGAAGTTGCTGTCGTTGGAGTAAATTTCACATAAATTGTTCTTGTGATATTACCTCCAGATTCAGGAACCTGCATTGATGTTGCAAAGCCACTACTACTTGATAATGATACTTGATATCCTGTTGGAGCAGTTACTGTTGCATCGGTTGATAAATTTGTACAAGTTAAAATATAGTTATTTACAGAAGAATTTCCTACTTCAACACTTCCAAAAGCAATAGACGATTTTGAAGTAGAAATATACGGTGCAAGACATTCGTAAGCACCAATATCGTAACCATTTGGAGCTACTTGTCTGTCATATCCTCTTTGGTCTGTTGTAGGAATTGTTAAAACACCACTTGAAGTTGCGGCTGCTGCATTTGCTGGGCTATTTGAAAGAATAGCCATAGTTATAGTACCTCCACCGTTATTAGTAATTGTTTGTAGGTTTGGGTTTGTTCCTCCTGGTAAATCTTCAGTAACCCATCCAGTACTACCTGTTCTTATTTGTATAATGTTATATCCATAAGAAGTAAAAGCACCAGAACAGTCTTCACCATAATTTGCAGAGCCACTTGCTCCTGTTGCACCTATAACTCCTGTAGAACCATTACCTCCAGAGCCTTGTCCCATAGAGCCTAAGTGTCCTCCTTCTCCGCCAGAGCTTGTACCGAACATTAAATCGTTTGATGAAATAATTGTGTTAATAATTTGAACAGTTTCTCCAGTTTTGTTATAGAAACCTCCTCCTTCTCCAGAATCAGCTCCAGCACCTCCGGTACCACCATTGCCACCGTCGCCACCTTGTCCGCCACCTTCGGCCCAGCCGCCATTTCCTCCATCACCTCCTGCTCCCGCAATATTTGCAGTAGGGAAATATGCTGTATTTTCGCTTATTGTATTATTAACAGATCTTACAGTACCATCAATATTGGCAATTGCTCCACCGCTTCCTGCATAAACAGCTATTCCGCCTGTTCCGCCGTTTCCGCCGTCGCCGCCCCAGCCATACATGCTATTGTCATCGGTGTGTACTCCATATCCTCCCATTCCACCTTCGCCACCTGTACCAGGTATTCCTAAACTGTATCCTGTAGAGTTATTTGTAAAAGTAGAATTTGTTATAATAACTAAGCCACTATTTGCATTAGCAATAGCACCTCCTGAACCTGCAAAACCGCTATTTCCTCCGTTACCGCCTGTAGCACCATCGCCAGCCATGCCAGTGCCAGTTGGACTTCCAGAGCCTCCAGTGCCTCCTTCGCCACCGTTACCTCCATTTCCTGCACCGCCAGCATAATTTGAACCAAAAGTACAGTCTTCAACAGTTAAACTATAGCGATTGTAAATTGCTCCGCCATATCCACCGTTTCCACCTTTTCCGCCGTCTTCACCAATGCTTCCGTTGTTACCAGAATTGGCAGCACCATCATCACCATCGGCTCCAACATATCCATTACCACCATAACCTGCAATGTTGTAATAAAAATAACATCTTTTTACAGTAAGAGTTGCTGTATTGTAAATTGCTCCGCCAGAGTTACCATTGCCACCATCACTTCCATAACTGCTAGCGTTTGAACCTAGTGTACCTCCACCTTTTGTTATTTTTAAATCTTGAATAGTAATAGTATTTCCAGCATATAAATAAAATATTCTACCTCCAGGGTTTGTTGGACTAACATAAGCTCCTTGTAGGGTTGTATTGTCTGCACCTTGACCTTGGATTGTAATGCTTTTATTAACTGTAATGCCATGTTCATAATGTATAGCATCAACAATATTAATAATATCACCATTGCTAGAAGCATCTACTGCTGCTTGAATGGTTGCGTAAGTTTGTCCGGAACCAACGTTTCTAACCGATTTTTGTCCTATTACGTTACCTAAACCAAATAGTGTAAGTAAAATAAATATTAAGCTTGTTTTTTTCATAAATAATAATTTAATTATTAGTAAATATTAATTTGTGTTTTATGTAAACAAAAGTATATAAAGTACTGTTTTTATTAATCAGTATAAATCCGTAAATAAACTAAGTGTTTTTACGTAATCTCTATTATGTAATTTATGGAAATGCATTGTTTTGCCTAGATGTTATTGTTTCCAAACTGTTTTAGTTTGAGCTTTTGTGAAAGGAGAGTACCTTTTTTTACCTAAAATTATGTAAGTGGAATTTGTAGTTCAGTAATTTGTTCTAATAGTTTATCAATATCTTCTATTAAATTATTTGGTTTTGGGTATGTGTCTGAAAATTTACATAATGTTAATTGGTACTTTATTTTTTCGGCTTCTTTAATAGAGTTATTAATTTTTTTATTTATAACATTTGTGTTTGTTGCATTTTTTAGTTTGTTAATATTAGTGCCAAATGTTGTTGCAGTTGTTAAAAGTTGCTTTGCAACGCACGATTTTTTATTTTTTTCAAGCAAGTCACAATATTGTATTACATCAAGTACAAAAACAAAACATTTACGATAAAGAATATCGGTTTCAACTATTACGTGTTCTAAATTTCGTTTTGCTGCCATCTTTTTTTTTGATTAAATATTTATAATTTGATTCAAAATATTAAATATTTTAATAATAAAGCCAACTTGTTAATGGTTTATTATTAGTTTGTTATGTAGTTTAGTATGAGATTCATAATTCTTATTACAAAAATATGAAAGAATGTGTTCTTTATCAATCGGTAAAAAAACGTATATTTACTGCGTATTTATACTGATTGTGCTGAATTTTGGTTTTAAGTCTTGAAAATGAAACATATATATATAATTAAATTTCTTTTATCATTTATATTGAATGTTTCTTTTGCACAATATATATATGGTCAGGAAATACACAATAACCAACTTGAAAACAAAGATTCTTTGGAAGTTAGGCGACTGTTTGGACTTATGGAAGAATTTGAATACTCAAATACCGATACTTCAATTTATTATTGTAAACGTGCATATAATATTTCTAAAAAGATAAATGAAAAAAGTCTTGAGGCTTATTCTTTATATTATTTAGGTGGTTTGTATGATATTCAAGGTTTGTACGAATTAGCCTATAATCATTATTTTGAGGCTTTGTCTATATTCGAAAAACTACAAGATAAAAAAGGTTTGGGAGGTTGCCTTAATTGTATTGGAATTGTATTATGGGAACAAAGCGAGCAAGCAGTTATTGCTCTGAAAATTAATAAATTAAAAAAATCTATTGAATATACCGATAAGGCACTAGTGTTATATCGAGAAATTAACTATAAAAAAGGTGAAGCTGTTTGTTTAATGAATAAAGGGATTGTTTTTGATGATTGTGCAAAGTATGAACAGGATACTTTGGTGCAGAAAGAAAAATATATAAAAGCAATTGATTTTTATAAACAAGCTATGGATGTTTTTGTAGAAATAGGAGACATACGCAGTACTGCCGATTGTAATCTAAATGTTGCCTCATTATATTATGATATATATATAAATGAAACAGATACTATTTTAACAAAAGTAGAATTTGATATGATGGAGAATTATTTAGAAAGCTCATTAGAATTATACAATAAAGATAATGATTTATATGGGCTAGCTATGGTACTGAAAAGTTTAGCAACAATTAAAATACAATATGCAAAGTCGAATAAATCACATAAATCATTTTTATATACAGCAATAAGAGATGCAAAAAAATCTTTAGAATTGGCAGATAGTGTTAATGCTCTTTTTTTAAAATATGATGCGTATTTTGCATTGTTCGATGCGTATAAAAGTCTAAATCAATTTGATAAAGCATTGCAATATCATGAATTATATCTTACAACAAAAGATAGTGTTCATAAAATTGAAGGGCTTGAAGCAATGGAGGAAATGGAAACGCTATACAATGTGCAAAAAAAAGAGAATGAGATAAAAGTACAAAAAAAGGAAATAATTCAAACTCAAGCTGAAAATAAACAACAAAAATATATTATACTCGTAGTTATTCTTATATTGATTTTTATATCTATTTTAGTTGTGAAAATGTTTAAACTAAATAGACAAAAAAAATCTATAAATAATATTTTAAATGAAAAAAATGAACTTCTAAACAAATTAAATTCAACCCAAAATAGACTTATAAGTATTATTTCGCATGACTTTAAAGCTCCACTTTCAGCATTTTATTCTATAACTAACTCTTTGAAAACTAAATATGATAAAATAGATAGAGGAGAAATTGATAATTTACTTAGTAGAATGCTAAACTCTTCGGTAGCATTGAAGTTACAATTAGAAAATATGTTAAACTGGGCAATAACTCAAGACAGAGAAATTAGAGTGAATAAAAGCCAGTATAATTTGCATATTCTAGCCTTGAAAATTATTATTATTTTACAAGAATTTGCTGCCGAAAAATCAATTATTATTGAAAATAGTATTGATGAAGATATAGAGTTACATACCGATGGCAAACTTTTAAGTATTGTGCTCAATAATTTAATTTCAAATGCAGTAAAATTTTCAAAACCAGATAGTAAAATTATTGTTTCGGCTAAAAATAAAGATAAAAAAGTTATTTTATCGGTTAAAGATTTTGGTGTTGGAATAAATAAAGATGATATTAAAAATTTATTTGTAAATCAAGATAAAATATCTAAAAACGAAAATAGTGGAACAGGTTTAGGGCTTATTGTAAGCAAAGATATTATAGATAAACTTGAAGGAAAAATTTGGGCAGAAAGTATAGTAGGAGAGGGTACAGAAATATTTATTGAATTAAGTTAAATTTTAAATGAAGAAGACAACACTTTGTATAACAGATGATTACGAAATAGTACATAAAGGCATTGCATCATATCTTATAGGAAACGAGGAGTTTGAACTAATTGGAGGTTCATTGTCGGGAAAAGAATTGTTTGAAAATTTAAAACGAAAACAACCAGATATTTTACTGCTCGATATAAAATTACCCGGATTATCTGGTATTCAAATTGCAAAAGTTTTAAGAAAGGATTATCCTAAAATTAAAATAATGTTTATTAGCTCTAATTTAGACCAAGAGTCTTTGGACGATGCAATAAAAGCAGGAGGTTTAGGATATTTATCAAAAGATGTTTCAGAAGAAGAGTTTTTATTTGCATTAACAAAAATTAAAGCAGGCGAAAGTTATTATAGTATAGGAATACAACCGACATTGTTTCAAAGTTTTACAAATAATGCTAAAGCTAAAACTGATAATAACGACGGCTTGCTAACAAGTAGAGAAATTGATGTTTTAAAATTAATTGTTGAAGGACTAAGCCTAAAACAAGTTGGCGAGCAACTATTTATAAGTAAACGTACTGTTGAAACTCATAAAAAAAATATTTTAGAGAAACTAGAACTAAAAACAACTGTTGATTTAGTTAAGTATGCTATTTTAAATGGTGTTATCTCAATATAGAAGTAAATTTTATTTTTTCAGCCTGTTTAGTTGTTCTTCTAATTCTTTGATTATTTTATTTTTTTTTTCTATTTCGTCATCTCTACGTTTAATTGCTAAATCTTTATTACGAATTTCATCAATCAAGTCGTCTTCTAAATCCATTTTACGACGAATTTCAGGCTCTGAATTAGCTTTGACAAGTCGCCTGGTAATTTCTTTGTATTTTTCGGGGAAATCGTCTTCATTTAAGTTAATTACATGATTGTCATTATCTTTTTTGTGGCTCTGATCAAAGATTGCAAGTAGTTTTTCAATATCATTTCTACGTCTTTCTTTTAAATATGGAATTTGAATTATAAAACTATTATGAGTTAAGTTTTCTGTAAATTCTGTTATTTCTTCAATACGCTCATTTGTAGCAAGGTCAATTATTTCTCTGTTTATTTTTACAATAGGAACTTCGGTTTTATATAATTTGTACCCTAGAAAATAAATACTAATTATAGGCATTGCTTTAACTTCAATATCTCCTTTTTCGTTTATGCCTTCGTAGGTGTTTTCTTTGCTCATATATTGTTCACCCAAATATCTGCGAAAACGAACAATGTCACCAGATAAACGTATCTTTTGAAGTTCAATAATAACAATTTGTTTTTTATTGTTTTTATCAATAATTTCTGCTGAAAAATCTATGCGATGATATTTTATGGATTTGTCTAAATCTGTTTGTTTTTCAGTATCTCGTAACTGTAAATTAATAACTTCTTTGCCTATAATAGTTGAAAGTACTAATTTTGCAATCTTATTATCAGACATTAAGTATTTAAAAACTACGTCGTATATTGGATTTGCTATTTTGATCATTGTATTTAACTTTTATAAGTTTATTTCTTTACAAAGATACGGAAAATTTGAATTTGTTGTTTGATTATAATTATTATTTAGTTTATAAGGCGTTTGTTTTATTACTTTATTCCTTAGAAAAAAGCATATCTTTATCTGTTTTTATTACTAAATCACCGTCTTTTAGTCGTTTTGAGATAGCACTATATGGTCCCGATACAATTTCATCATTTTCGGTAATACCACTTAGTATTTCTATAAAATCATTATCCTGCAAACCTGTTTTTACAATTGCCTTTTTAACAGTTCCGTCTTCGTTATAAATAAAAACAATTTCATCGGGTTCTTTGTTTTCTTTCTTTATGTTCTTTTTTGAAACATTTTCTTCTTCAATAATAGTTTTGTGCGAAGCAGTGTCTAGCCTTGTTGTAACGGCTAAAATTGGCACACTAATAACGTCGTTTCTAGTTTCTGTTTGTATGTCTGCTGTTGCTGTCATTCCTGGTCTAAATGGAAATTTTACGTTTTTTTCTTCCGAAATTAAACTTTTATAAGAACTTTTAAGAATTAATATTTTCACTTCAAAATTTGTAACTTGATCAGATGAGTTACTTTGATTTGTGTTTTTTGAAGAATTGGCTATTTCTGTAATTATACCTTTAAATTTCTTTCCAAAATATGCATCCATCTCAATAATTGCTGTATCGTTGAGGCTTACTCTTACAATATCATTCTCGTTTACATCAACTAAAACTTCCATTTTATTCATGTCGGCAATTCTGAGTAGCTCCGTTCCTGTCATTTGAATTGTTCCCACAACTCTTTCGCCTTTTTCTACACTAAGTTTTGAAACAGTTCCTGCCATTGGAGCATAAATGCTTGTTTTATTTAGGTTTTCTCGCGATTCTTTTAGCGATGCCTCTGAGCTTTTTACAGCAAACTCGGCTGCCCTTACTGTTTGCTTTGCTGCATCTACATCGGCTTTTGCTGTTAAAAAATTTGCATAAGCTTGCTCGTATTCCGACTCGGATATTGCCTTTTGGTCAAATAACGATTTGTTTCTATTATGTGATAGTTTTGCTTGTTGAAATTGAGCCTCGGATTGTGCTAGTCTTGCTTTTGAGTTGGATAAGTTTGCTCGAGTTGAATTTAAGCTTGCCGACATTCTATCTAAATTAGATTGATAAATATCGGGTCTTATTTTAAGAAGCAAATCGCCTTCTTTTACTTCATCGCCTTCTTTTACAAGTAGTTCGACGATTTCTCCTGATACGTCGGAGCTTATTTTAACTTCAGTTTCGGGTTGAATTCTACCGTTTGCTGTAATTATTTCGGTAATAGTTCTTTTTTCAACCTTTTCTACACTAACTTTTATTCCATCAGATGTTCCGAAAACACCTGTTGATTTTAAAATAAAAAGTAATACTATTATACCTGCAATTGAGAATATAATTATTTTGGTGTTTTTTTTCATTTTTCAATAGTTTTTTTCAAAATTAAGAAATAATGTTCTGATTTTTGTGTTTTGAGGTTAAAATAGTTTTATTCGTTATGTTTTTCAATTATTAAACCAACTTCCATGACAACAATTACGGGGTCGTTTTGCATATTATGTTGAATGTAGAATTCATATTCTCCTTTTTCCAAAAATTCATTTTGGGCAAAATAGTTTTCTAAATCCCAGATGTCGCCACCAACATCACCAATGTATTTATTGTTTTCGTCAACTACCATAAACTCAGCATCTTTTGTTAAAATTTCACCTTTTGGCGTTTTCTTTGCAATTGTAACTTTTATATTTTTAAAAGGGTAAAGGGTAGCATATCTAAAAGCAAATGTTAAATCGTAATTTCCCGATTCTTCAATTTCTACCTTAAATATTTTAACATCGCTTTTATGCA
>JAOZLS010000043.1:0-16389 GCA_029934705.1 Bacteroidales bacterium
TATATTATATATTATATATTATATATTATATATTATATATTATATATTATATATTATATATATTATATAAATTATAAATTATAAATTATAAATTATTAATTATAAATTACAAATTATAAATTATAAATTATAAATTATAAATTATAAATTACAAATTATAAATAGTAAATATAATAAATATGATAAATATAATAAATAAAGAAATATACAAATATAGAATATACGAATCTAGGAATATATATGAATATATAAATATATTCAAAATATTTATATATTCGTATATTAGAAATTTGTATATTTCTTTATTTGTATATTTCTCTTTATTTATTATATTTACTATTTATAATTTACAATTTATAATTTGTAATTTATAATTTATAATTTATAATTTATAATTTATAATTAATAATTTATAATTAATAATTTATAATTTAATACTATAGTATATAATTATTTATATAATAATAATTTTTTAAATAATTTTATTATTGAATAAAAATTTAATTTTGAAATAATAAGGCAAAAAATAGTAATTTAAACGATAAAATTTGACTTTTTTTTGTTTAAACTTGACAAATTTAGGATTTTTATAAACTTTATTATTAAGTTTAATAGAGAATTCTTAATATTTAAGAAATTTATTACATATTTATAAAAATATATATTATTTTTTTTTCTAAAATTTAATTTTATTTTAATTTTATTTTAATTTTATTGAAAAATCCTTAATAAAAAAAAAAAAAAAAACACGTAAGGGGGCCCCCTTATGTAATTTCTTTATAAATTGACCAATACTATGGAAAACGCTTTAGTACTTGAATTAAGGAGAGGTTTTTGTCGTTTTTCTGTCAAGGGGAATATGAAGTGTTTGTTAATTTAAAATCCAGTTTCAGGTTTTTTGAAAAGTGAAATAGAAATTTGCTTAATTTTTTAATGGTTAGGAAAAGTAAGTGATAGGTAACTTTAGAGAGCTGTATTTAGCGTTAGTCTTTTAAACTAATGAAGACAAGTATTTTGTCTCTGAAGAGTTTAAAGTTTGATTCTGGCTTAATTACTTGCGTTATTTTAAATTAAAACACATGAAAGATTTTTCGAGCCCATAAGTAAAAATTTTAAGAAGTGGTTCTAAATGAGTTATCTTATTCTTTAAAATTAGTTGTTTTAAGGTTTCTTTACACATATTTTACTTATGCCTGCAGTGTATAATTTTGTTATTATCAAGGTCACTTGGATTCAATTTGAAATTTTAGGGTCGGTCAAAAAAGTGCCAGCGACCGCGGTTACACATAAGACTCTAGTAAGTTACATTGGTATTTATGGTTATTAGGAGTAGTGACAAGAATAAAAAGTTAAAGGGGTATAATCCATTTAACTATATTTAAATCTTAGCTGTCATTAATAAAATCCATGAAGGCTTAGACCAAAACTAGGATTTGATACCCAATTATTCTAAGCTTCTAATATATACTAGGGTAGTACGGGCGCATGTCTAAAACTCAAAGAAATTGGCGGTATCTTAACGTCTCAGAGGAACTTGTCTTTTAATTCGATGGTCCACGAGAATCTTACTTCTTTTAGAAATAAATTGTCAGTTTGTGTATTGCCGTTCTAATTGTTTACTTTTTAAGGAGGGTAGTTTGGTAGAAAATTAAATTTATTTAGGAAAATAATTAAAATTTTTATATCAGGTCAAAATACAGCTTATAGGGAAGGAATAGATGGGTTACAATTATTAATAAATCAGCACTCTTTTTGAAAGTTTAGGGTAAAGATGGATTTGAAAGTAAGAGTAGATTAATAAGTTATTCTGAATTCGGTAATCTAGGATGAGTACAAATCGCCCGTCGTCCCCGTCGAAAGATGGGGTAAGTCGTAACATAGTGGGTGTAACGGAAGTTGCGCCTAATAAAAAGTATAGCAATCTGATGATGTGACTCATTTACAGTGAGGAATAGGGTTGTTTGATTCAACCTACTTTTATATTAAGTAAGAAATGTTAGTATTATAAGGATTTTTCTGTAGAAAAATTAATGGTTATATTTGTAAAAAGATAGAATTTTTTTTTAAAAACTGTGAGGTGTTTTATGATTTTGTAGTAAAGCCCTTTTAAAATTAGGTACTTTTTGTATAACGGCTTAGCAAACACTATTCTGTTAGATATTTTCCGAATTTTTTCGAGTTGGGTTAAATTTGTTTGGCACTAAGTAGTGCATGTTTCAATATGCTTACAAAAATTTATCTCAGAGGCTATATACCATACGCGAAAAAGGATAGCTGGTTTGTTGCGAGTTAATATAAATATAATGAAAATTTAAATAAATATGTTTTTATTAAATTTAGGGGTAAAGCTCTTAAATAGAAGTCTAATTTAAAAGATGAAAATAAGATTTGTGTAAGTAGGTTTTAAAGCGGCCATCTTATTTTCTTAATGCGTTATAGCTTTAAATAAGAAATAAAAAAAAATTTTTTGAGAGAGATTGACTTTGTTAGCAATGTATTATGCTGAATTATAAGGCTTAAAAGATTCTGCTAAGATTAGTATTAATTATTATATTATTTGTTTAAGGTTTAAATGAATAGCAGTATAAGAAATAAATTTAAAATAAGATAAAGGAATTCGGCAAATTTAAGCTTCGACTGTTTAACAAAAACATTGCTTCATGAGAAGAGGTATGAGGTATATCCTGCCCGGTGACTTAAGTGTTAAACGGCCGCGGTATCCTGACTGTGCTAAGGTAGCGTGATAATTCGCCCTTTAATTGTGGGCTTGAACGAATGGATTAACGAGAGCTTAGCTGTCTCTATCTTAGAAATAGAAGTTGATTTTCAGGTGAAAAAACCTGGATTATAGTGTAGGACAAAAAGACCCCATAGAGCTTAGTTGAATTTAAGGTAAGTATTAAAGTATTTAAAATATTTTTTTTAGTAATCTTATATTAACTTAACTGGGGCGGTTAAGAAAGTTTTTATCTTTCTTTAAAGAGATAAGGCTTACAGGCTGACTTAAATTACAGATCCTTTAAAAGATCAGAGGAAAAGCTACCTTGGGGATAACAGACTAATTTTTTTTGAGAGCTCGTATTGACAAAAAAGTTTGGCACATCGATGTTGGCTTAGGGCGTCCAGAGGGTAGTAGCAGCCTTTAATGGTGGGTTTGTTCAACCTTTAAAGCCCTACATGAGCTGAGTTCAGACCGGCGTAAGCTAGGTCAGTTTCTATCCACACGGTTTTTAGATAAAATGTTTTATTTGTACGAAAGGACTTTATTTCAGTATTAGAATATAAAATATGATTAAATATAATAAAAAGATGAGATTTAGGTATGTGTTTAAAAGATAGAATAGGTTGGCAGAATAGTGCGGTTGGTTTAGGACCAGAGAATAAGAGTTAAGATTTCTTACCTGTTATAGTGAGTGTGGGCGAAAGTTTATCTAGTTTAATTAAAATTCTTGTTTTGCAAGTAAGAGATGAAGATTTATTTTTTCGATGAACAAGGGTAGGATAGGCTGCCTAGGTGGTAATGGGATTTTGAAAGTCTTTTGTAAGAGTTCGATTCTCTTGTCTGTCTTAAATATTAAGGTGGCAGAGTAGTGCGTTGAGTTTAAGCCTCAAATATGGGATTATATATTTTCTCTCTTGATAATGGTATTTTCTTTTTGTGTTTCTATTATTATAACGTATATTTGTGCTATATTGGCTATATCATTTTATACTTTGTTTGAGCGTAAGTCATTTGGTTATTTTCAGAATCGTAAGGGGCCAAATAAAGTTGGTTTAATAGGAATCCCTCAGCCTTTTGCAGATGCAATTAAGTTGTTTACGAAGGAGCGGATGTCACTCAATAGGGCAAATATACTTCCTTTTTCTATTTCTCCTGTTTTTAGTCTTTTTTTAAGATTGCTTTTGTGAAGTTTATTTCCCCATGTTTATCCTAGTGTTATAAATAAGTTTGGTGTTTTAGTATTTTTAGTGGTTTCTAGGCTATCTGTTTATGGGACAATAGTTGCTGGTTGGGCCTCTAATTCAAAATATGCATTATTGGGTGCTTTGCGGGGAGTGGCCCAAACTATTTCTTATGAGGTTTCAATGACACTTATTTTAATTAGGCCATTAATTGTTTATTGTTGTTTTAATATGAATGAGTATTATCGAAGGGTTTTTTCTATTCCGGTATTATTATATGCTCATATTTTTTTTATGTGGATAGTTTCGGCTTTAGCTGAGGCTAATCGCACTCCTTTTGATTTTGCTGAGGGGGAGTCGGAGTTGGTATCTGGGTTTAATACTGAGTATAGAGGGTTTCAGTTTGCAGTTTTGTTTATGGCTGAGTATACAAGAATTATTGCTATTAGAGTGTTAACGGCTTCCTTTTTTGTTCATGGGCTATACTTGATAGAGTTAACTACCTTATCTTTAGTGTCTAGATGTATGTTTATTTCCTTTATTTTTATTTGAGCTCGTGCTTCTTTTCCTCGAATACGGTACGATAAGTTAATAAGCTTGACTTGGAAAACGTTTCTTCCTATAGCTTTAGCAATATTAATTTTGCTTTGTCCTTTGGTTGTTGAGATTTAAATTCTAAATTGCAAAATATTGTTTGTTGTGAAAACGGGAGTTTTTTAGGGTTATGATTTTTTCTTTACTAAATAGGGTTTTTGCTATTGTTTTGGTTCTTGCTGTTGTTGCATTGGCTTTAATAGTTGGGTTTCGGTCAATAATAGATCGGGAAAAATCTAGTCCTTTTGAATGTGGTTTTGATCCAAAACATTCAGCTCGTATTTCTTTTTCTTTGCGATTTTTTTTATTGGCGGTTATTTTTTTAATTTTTGATGTTGAGATTGTATTTTTTTTTCCTATGTCTTTTATGGTTTTGAGGGCTATAAGTGGCTCAATAGTTTTTTTAAGGTTGATTACATTATTTATTTTATTGTTAGGGTTGTTTCATGAGTGGCGAGAGGGTTCCTTAGATTGGTCAGAATAAGATATGGGTTTAAGAGAATATTCTGGTGAGATTACGGCTTTCTAAGCTTGATTATCGAGGGGTTCGATTCCCTTTTATTCTTATGGTAAGTTTGTTTTGAAAGCCTTATAGATTACTGTTGTTTGCAGTTTTAGTGTTCGGGGTTTTTTTATCTTTGTCAGCTGAAAATTGGTTAACTGTTTGGATAGGTCTTGAGATTAATTTATATTGTTTTGTCCCTATAATTTTGGTGAGGGGTAAAAATCAAGAAAAAGAGGCCGCTATTAAATATTTTATTTCTCAAAGTATTCCGTCGGCTTTAATGGTTTTGTCTTTTATTGTTTATTCAGGAAGTGCTATGAATAGGTCTTCTGCGTTGTTTTTGGCGTTAATTATAAAGATAGGCCTTGCTCCTGTTCATTATTGGTTGCCTTCTGTAATGGGGGCGGTATCATGGAGGATGTGTTGGGTTTTATCCACTGTTCAAAAAATTGCTCCCATGATAATTATTTTTTATGCTAGTTCTTTTTCTCCGTTGATCTTAGTTTATTCTGCTGGTTTGTCTTCAATTGTTGGGGGGATTGGGGGTATAAATCAGACAATATTTCGTGTAATTCTTGCGTATTCCTCAATTGGGCATATAGGTTGAATTTTAGCTGGAAGTATGGTTAGCAGGGTTAGAGCTTTTTTTTATTTTTTTATATACATCATTATTATTAGAGGGTTATTTTTTTTTTTAGGGGCTATGAAGGTTAGCTCAGGAAACTTCATGATAGGGGTTGGGAAGTCTTTGTGGTTGATTTTGTGTAGGGGTTTTATGCTGTTAAGGTTAGGGGGGCTGCCGCCATTTTTAGGGTTTTATCCAAAAATGGTAGTTTTAAGAAGTTTGGTTAGTGCAAAATTTTTTGTATTGTCTATTATTTTGGTAACAGGGTCTGTTCTTAATTTATTTTATTACTTAAAATTAATTTTTATTAGAATCTTAGTTGTTCCGGTGCGTGTTTATAGGTTTGGAGGATCTTTTAAGGTGGTTGGTGCTGTATTTATAAGTTATATTTTTTCTTGTAGGACAATTTTTTCTATTATTTTATTTAATATTCTGGTGTTTTAGGGGTAAATTTGCGTTGACTTTATGCGACTAATCATAAGGATATTGGGACATTGTATTTTATTACTGGGGTTTGAGGGGGTTTAATTGGGACTATATTAAGGTTATTAATTCGGGTTGAGTTAGGTCAGCCTGGGTCGTTTATGGGTAGAGATCAGTTGTTTAATACTGTAGTTACTGCACATGCTTTTTTAATGATTTTTTTTCTTGTTATGCCTGTGTTTGTTGGTGGTTTTGGTAATTGACTTTTACCTTTAATGTTAGGAGCTCCTGATATATCATTTGCTCGTTTAAATAATTTAAGGTTTTGACTTATGCCTCCTGCTTTAATTTTATTAGTTTGTTCTTTTATAGTTGAGAAGGGAGCTGGGACAGGTTGAACTGTTTATCCGCCTTTATCTGGAAATATTGCACATTCTGGTCCTTCAGTTGATTTTGCTATTTTTTCTTTACATTTAGCAGGGATTTCTTCAATTTTAGCGTCAATTAATATGATTACAACTATTATTAATATGCGAGTTGAAGGGCTTCGGTTAGAGCGTATAAGATTGTTTGTTTGGTCAATTCATGTGACAGTTTATTTATTGTTAACATCTCTTCCTGTTTTAGCTGCTGCTATTACAATATTGTTAACAGATCGAAATTTTAATACAGCTTTTTTTGATCCTTCAGGGGGTGGGGATCCTGTGTTATATCAGCATTTGTTCTGATTTTTTGGGCATCCTGAGGTTTATATTCTTATTTTACCTGGGTTTGGAATTATTTCTCATATTGTTTCTCATTATGCAGGAAAATCTCAACCATTTGGAGTTCTTGGGATAGTTTACGCTATAGTAGGAATTGGAGTTTTAGGTTTTATTGTTTGAGCACATCACATGTTTACTGTAGGTATAGACGTAGATACACGAGCTTACTTTACAGGGGCTACTATAATTATTGCAGTTCCTACAGGGATTAAAGTTTTTAGGTGGTTAGTTACTATTTTTGGTTCAAAAATAGTTTACGATCCTGCTTTTGTTTGGGCTTTAGGATTTATTTTTCTTTTTACTTTAGGGGGATTAACTGGTGTAGTGCTAGCTAATGCATCTTTAGATATTATGCTTCATGATACTTATTATTGTGTTGCGCACTTTCATTATGTGTTAAGAATGGGAGCTATTTTTGCTATTTTTGCTGGAGTAAATTATTGATTCCCTTTATTTTTTGGGGTTACGTTTCAACCACGATGGGCTAAGGCTCAATTTTTTATAATGTTTGTTGGGGTTAATATAACTTTTTTTCCTCAGCATTTTTTAGGATTAAGGGGGATGCCTCGTCGGTACTCTGATTATCCTGATGTTTATACAAAATGAAATGTAATTTCTTCTTATGGATCTATAATGTCATTTGTAGGGTTATTATTTTTTATTTTTATTATTTGGGAAGCATTAGTTTCTCAACGTTCGGTAATTGGGCTTTCTCATATTGGGACTGCTTTAGAGTGAAATAATAAATTACCTCCTCATTTCCATACGCATAGAATTCCTACTCGTAGGTTAGCTAATATTGAGAGGGGTATTTAGTGTTTATAAATAGGTTAATCTGAAGCTATTAAGCGTCTAACTGTTAATTAGATTGGAGTCAAAGTTGTTTTGACCAGATTAGTATCAAAGGTTAAGGTCTAGTAAGGTTATAAAATTATACCTGGGGTTATGAGTTTTCATACTTAATCTATGGCTAATTGAGCACAGCTAACTTTTCAAGACCCTGCTTCACCGATTATGATACAATTGGTGTATTTTCATGACCATGCAGCGCTAATTATAATTTTAGTTTTGTGTTATATTACAAGAGCTTTTTATTCACTGTTTTCTAATGGCTATCTTTCACGGTTTGTATTAGAGGCTCAGGTAATTGAGCTTATTTGAACTGTTGTCCCAGCTTTAGTTTTATTATTTCTTGCTTTCCCTTCTTTGTATTTGTTGTATACAATAGATGAGTTACTTAGTCCTTCAATGACGTTTAAGGCTATTGGCCATCAATGGTATTGAAGTTACGAGTATTCTGATGTCGGAAGAGTTTCATTTGATTCATATATGACACCTGAGGAGGGTCTTCATACTGGTGAATTTCGTTTATTAGAGGTTGATCATCGAGCTATTTTACCTATAAATTTAAATATCCGTGCTGTTGTAACTTCTGCTGATGTTATTCACTCATTGGCGATTCCTAGATTAGGGATTAAAATTGATGCCATTCCAGGTCGGTTAAATCAGGTTGGGTTTTTTGCGTTGCGGTCTGGGGTTTATTACGGTCAGTGTTCAGAGATTTGTGGCGCTAATCATTCTTTTATACCAATTGCTTTGGAAATAGTTCCTTTTAGTGTTTTTAGGGAGTGGCTTCAGGTTAATAGCCAATAGTTTGAGGTTTTAGTTTAAAGTTAAAATTTAGGTTTGTCATTCCTATGATGCTGTTTATATAGCAAACTTCTATGCCTCATTTGTCTCCGGTTTTATGGCTTATAACTCTTTTTTTGTTTTTATTGGTTCTAATGTTTTTTATTTCTTGTTTGTGATGGATAAATTTGCCTAAGTTTAATATTAAAGGTACTCAGTTTTTTTTATTAGGGAACAATTGAAACTGAAGTTAAAGTGCTGTTTTAGTATAATAAGTATTCTTTCCTTCCAAGAAAGAGGTTTAATAAAAATTAAAAATAGTAATGGTTATACAACCTTTTCATTTAGTAGATCAGAGTCCGTGGCCCTTTATAGGTGCAACAAGAGCATTTGGACTTACTGTAGGGTTGGTGTCTTGGTTTCACGGTAACGGTGGAGTTTGTTTAGGGTTTGGTGTGGTGTTTTTAATTTTAACAATGTTGTTTTGGTGGCGAGATGTTGTTCGAGAGGGGACTTATTTAGGGTTCCATACTTCTTTGGTTTGTCGGGGCCTTCGATTTGGGATATTATTATTTATTTTTTCGGAGGTTATATTTTTCTTTGGATTTTTTTGGGCGTTTTTTCACAGAAGACTTGCTCCTACACCGGAACTTGGTTGTGTTTGGCCTCCAGTAGGAGTTTTTCCGCTTAATGCTTTTGCTGTTCCGTTGTTGAATACATCAGTATTACTTGCTTCTGGGGTTACTGTAACTTGGGCCCATCATGCGATAATAGAAGGGTCTCGGGATGAGGTTCTTCGAAGGCTTGTTTACACTGTTGCTTTGGGGGGTTATTTTACGTATCTTCAGGGGAATGAGTATTATGATGCTCCTTTTAGGATTAGGGATGGTATTTATGGGACTACTTTTTTTGTTTCAACTGGTTTTCATGGGGCTCATGTTTTAATTGGGACTATTTTTTTAGGTACTTGTTTGCTTCGAGGGTACTACTATCATTTTTCTACGACACATCATTTTGGGTTTGAAGCTGCTGCTTGGTATTGGCATTTTGTTGATGTTGTTTGAATTTTTCTGTATTTGAGAATTTATTGGTGGGGTTCGTAAAGGTTAAGTCTTGTTTTAGCTGTTAGTATAGGTGGGTGTTTAAGCACGTAGGTTTTTGAGCCCTAAAGATAAATTTGGATTTAACCTATAAATGGCTCAGCTTTTTATCTTATCTTTATTAAGGAGTTTGGTGCTTACGTTGCCTTTAGTTTCATCTCCACTTTTAATGGGTTTGTGGGTTTTGTTTATTGCTATGAGAATTTCTATGTGGTTGGGGGTGTTGGGGATTAGGTGGTTTGGGCTTATTCTTTTTTTAATTTATATTGGAGGAATACTGGTGATATTTATTTATTTTATTGCTATGATCCCTAATCAACGACACGAGATAAAAATTTTTATTGTTTTTAGAGTTTTGTTTCTTTTAGTTTTGGTTAGAGGTTTAAAATTCAGATTAGTTGGGTGGTTTACAGAGTCTCATGGCTTGGCTAATAGTATAATATTATTCTCTGTCCCTCAAGGGCCTGTTTTAATTTTAATTTTTGTTATATTACTGGTAAGTCTTCTTATTGTTGTAAAAGTTACTCGGCGGGTTTATGGGCCTTTGCGGCCTTTTAGATAACATGGTAAGTGGGAGTTAGGTTGTATGCATAACACGTTGCGAAAATCTCATCCGTTATTAAAGATTGTGTCGTCTTCTTTAGTGGAGCTTCCTGCTCCAAATAATTTAAGGTTAGCTTGAAATTTTGGGTCTTTATTGGGGCTGTGTTTGGTTATCCAACTTTTAACCGGTATTTTTTTGGCCATACATTACACACCTAATGTAAGGGAGGCATTTAACTCTTGTATTCATATTATACGGGATGTAGAGAATGGGTGAATTTTACGGAATTTACATGCCAACGGCGGTTCTTGATTTTTTATTTGTATTTATTTGCACATGGGTCGAGGGCTATACTTTGGCTCTTATCGTTTATTAGAGACATGAAATATTGGTGTTATTTTATTTTTATTAACTATAGCTACAGCTTTTTTAGGTTATGTCTTACCTTGAGGTCAAATAAGCTTTTGAGGAGCTACTGTTATTACCAATCTTTTATCTGCCATTCCTTATGTTGGGGGGGCTATAGTGGAGTGAATTTGAGGGGGGTTTTCGGTAGGTAATCCGACATTGAATCGATTTTTTACATTGCATTTTCTTGTTCCTTTTGTAATTGTTGCTTTTACGATAATCCATTTTTTATTTCTTCATCAAACTGGATCTGCAAATCCAATTGGTTTAAATTCGAATTCTAATAAAACAAGATTCCATTGGGCGTATTCAGTGAAAGATATTTTCGGTATAATGCTGTTAATGATAAGATTAATATTTATTAGGATGTTTTATCCTTTTATTTTAGGGGATCCTGATAATTGAATAGTAGCTAATCCTCTTGTTACTCCTTTACATATTAAGCCTGAGTGATACTTTTTATGGGCGTATGCAATTTTACGTTCAATTCCTAACAAGTTAGGAGGGGTAATTGCGATGTTTGCGGCAATTTTAATTTTTTTTGTTGTGCCGTTTATTTTTAAGCATCGGCGTCAAACTTCTAGGTTTTATCCTGTTTCTCAGGTTATTTTTTGAAGCTTTGTTTCATTGTGTGGTCTTTTAACTTGAATTGGCGGGTGTCCTATTGAGGAGCCTTTTGCTTTATTAGGGCAAGTGTTTACTTTGTTATATTTTGTCATATTTGGGATGTTTTGTTTGTCATTTCAGGTTTGAGACTGACTTATTGATTAAGAATTTTAAGTTAAAAAAACTATAAGCCTTCAAAGTTTAAATTAGTGCAGTTTGCCTAAATTCTGATGATGTTAGATATTTTTTCGAGGTTTGACCCAGGATTTTATGCTTTTTCTAGGGATGCCGGGATGTTAATTTTTTGAGCCCTGTCAGTGATAATAGTTTTTCTTTTTATAGTGAGATTTTGAGTTGCTCCTACGCGGTTGATAAGTGGGTTGTTTGTGTTAATAGGGTTTATTCTTTCTCAGTCTCGTCGGACTATTGGAAGAAGGGTTAAAGGGTTTAATGGTGCTTTGGCTGCTTTATTTATTTTTGTTATTATAGTGAATTTAGCAGGGCTGATTCCTTATATGTTTAGTGCCTCAAGACATTTAGTTTTTAGGCTTGCTTTTGGTCTTCCTCTATGGCTAAGGATTATTTTTTCTAGTGCCAGTTCATTTCCTTTGTCTTTTTTGGGATTTTTGCTGCCTGGTGGGGCTCCGGGGTGGCTTAATCCTTTTTTAGTTTTGGTTGAGACAGTGAGGATTTTAGTTCGTCCAATTACTTTGTCTTTTCGATTAGCTGCTAATATAAGGGCAGGACATATTGTATTAACTTTAATAGGGGTCTATGCAAGTAGGGCTTTTTTTGGGTCTATTTTTACTTTTTTTGTGTTAATTGTTATTCAGTTGTTTTATATTGTGTTTGAGTTAGGGATTTGTCTGATTCAAAGGTATATTTTTTGTTTACTGGCTTCTTTGTACAGAGATGACCATCCTTTAGCCTAAAGATGGTATTGCGCCGGGTTGAACGGGTAGCTATGATGAAGCTAATAATGAGGTGTATTTATCCTTCAATGCCTAAGTTAAGGTATAAATAGTATAAATTATTACTATGGCTTTTCGTGCTATAAATTTGGTATTTTCCAATTTATATGCCTAGAAAGCTGAGAAGAAAGCAGTGGTTTTGTAAACCGACGATGGCAGAGATTTTTTCTGTTCTAGGCTGAACAATAAGTAATTTAATAAAAATATAGGCTTTGGGAGCTTACTTTTGAAATAGGTTTTCACTTTTTGAAGCAAGATGGCTGAGTTTGAAGCGGAAGATTGTAGCTCTTTTAACGAGGGAGTCCTCTCTTGCTAGCTAATTAGGGCTTAATCGCCTGTGGGTTTGGTAATGAGCTTAGAAGTTTTGTTTTTGATTATGCTTTTCAGGTCTATTTTTACTGTTGTCTACCAACGACGACACCTTTTAATAGTTCTTTTAAGGTTAGAGAGGGTTACACTAATGATAATTTTATTTTTACTGGATCGAGTTACGGCTCCTTCTTATGCAGATAGCTATCTTTTTATTATTATTCTAGCTTACGGGGCTATGGAGGCTAGATTAGGGTTAGCGTTGTTAGTTTCATTGGCACGAAAATCTGGAAGAGATATAGTTTCCTCATTGACTTTGAGAAAATGTTAAAGTTTACGTTGTCATTTTTAGTTTTACTTTTATTGCCCCAAATAGGTTTGGGGGGTTATATATGGGGCTTAGTCACTGGACTTTTGTTTTTTTTAAGTGTAATGATGTTAATGTATTTTCCATTAGGAATAAATTTAATTTCTTCAAATTTAAGATTTTTTTTTTTTGATGGTATATCTGTTCCTTTAATTATTTTAACTTTATGGGTATCAGGTTTAATAGTGATGTCTAGGTTTAATGTTAAATTAAAAAAGAGGGGTAGGGATATTTTTATTTTTAATTTGCTTTGTTTAAATAGTGTGTTAATGATGTGTTTTATAGCAAGGAATTTAATACTTTTTTATATTATGTTTGAAGGGTCTTTAATTCCAACAATAATTATGATTCTTGTATGGGGCTATCAGCCTGAGCGGCTTCAGGCTAGGTCTTATTTTGTAATTTATACGGTTATAGCTTCTTTACCGTTTCTTATTAGGTTAATAATAGTTTTTAACGAAAATAATAGATTAACATTAGTTTTAAGGAGGTGGAGAAGGCCTGTCTTAATTTCAGTAGGAAGGGTGTGATGGTTAATAACTATTTTGGCTTTTTTAGTAAAGTTACCGTTATACTCTGTTCATCTTTGACTTCCTAAAGCACATGTTGAAGCTCCTGTGGCAGGTTCTATGATTTTAGCTGCAGTTCTGCTAAAGTTAGGTGGATATGGGCTGATACGAGTTACAAGGTTATTTCCTGAGTTAAGTGTTAGTTTAGTTTCATTGCTAAGAAGGTTAAGGATATTAGGGGCTTGTGTTACTAGGGCAATTTGTTTGCGTCAACCTGATATGAAGTCTATAATTGCATATTCTTCTGTTGGTCACATAGGTTTTGTGATTATTGGAGTTCTTTCTTTTTCGAGTTGAGGGTGAGCAGGTTCATTGGGTTTAATAGTTGCTCATGGCTTGTGTTCTTCTGCTATATTTTCAGTCGCTAATATGGTTTATGAGTCTGTTGGAAGGCGAAGGATGGTTTTAATTAAAGGGTTAATAACTATTTTTCCGTGTATAAGAATTTGATGATTTGTTTTATGTGTTGCAAATATAAGAGGTCCTCCGTCTTTTAACCTTTTTGGGGAAATTATGCTTTTGGGAGCTGTTTTAGTAAGTTCTTTTTGGTTGAGAGGTTTATTTATTATCTCTGCTTTTTTAGTTGGAGCTTTTTCTTTATTTTTATTCACTTCAACTCAGCACGGTGGGTTGTCGAATTTTTTGAATCCGTTTTCTTATTCTTGTATGCGAAATTATAAGATTATAATTTTGCATAGGTTTCCTTTGTATTTTTTACTGCTTCATCCTTATGGATTTTTTTGGGGAGTTTAGTGGCTCTATAGTTGAATATACAACGTTAAATTGCAAACTTGAAGGTGTGGGGACCACTAGAGCTTAAGTATAGGTAAAATCAGCTAAATAAGCTATTGGGTTCATGCCTCGACAATGAGTTAATTCACTCTTTTACTTAGATTGGTATTAATAGTTTAATAAAAAAATTTTGGTTTGTGGTTCCAGAGATATGGGTTTGCCCATTTATTGCCCATGAGTATAATAGTATGGTATAATTCTTTTTATTTTTGATTTTTGATTTTAGGTGCGGTGGTTTTAATTATGCTACCATTTGTTTTAAGTCTTTTGTATAGGGGGAAAGTTTACTTGATTTACTGATCAATTTTTCAAGTAAATAATAGTGTTATTGACTTACCGTTGATTTTAGATGGTGAGGGTATATTAACTTCAATAACTGTGTTGTTTATTTCTTGTAATGTTTTTCGTTTTGCAGTGACTTATATATTTTATGAGAAGTTTTTATTTCGGTTTAATGTTTTAGTGTTGTTGTTTGTTTTATCTATAAATTTATTAATTTTTATCCCAAATTTAATAACGTTGCTTTTAGGATGAGATGGTCTTGGGCTTACTAGATTTTTATTAGTGATCTATTATCAAAATCCTAAATCTTTAGGTGGTGGGATAATTACTGCTTTAACTAATCGAATTGGTGATGGGATGTTAATATTAGCCATTGTTTGGACTTTGAATAGAAATAATTGAAATATTATGGGGATATGGGAAAGAAATTATGATTTTTTTATTGGGATGTCAATTGTAATTGCTGGGATAACAAAAAGAGCCCAGATACCATTTTCTAGGTGGTTGCCTGCCGCTATAGCAGCTCCTACGCCAGTTTCAGCTTTAGTTCATTCCTCGACATTGGTTACTGCTGGTGTTTTTTTACTGGTTCGATTTTATAGTTTTATTAGCCATGTTCAGTATTTTGAAACATTTTTATTGTTAGTATCGTGTGCTACTATATTTATAGCTGCTTTTTCTGCTGTTATAGAGTGCGATTTAAAGAAGATTATTGCATTATCTACATTAAGTCAGTTAGGGGTAATAATAACTAGTTTAGCAGTGGGTCTTCCAAAATTAGCTTTATTTCATTTAATTACTCATGCGTTATTTAAGGCTTTATTGTTTGTGTGCGCAGGAAGGTTTATTTTTTTACATGGTCATAATCAGGATTTACGGTTTGTAGGTGGTTTAATAGGTCAGCTACCTTTGACTAGGGCTTGTTTTATTATTGGGAGGATATCGTTATGTGGTTTACCGTTTTTATCAGGGTTTTATTCCAAGGATTTAATTTTAGAGGTGATACTTTCGAGGTCAGTAAGGTTTTTTATTTTAAGATTGGTAATGCTTGCTACTGGTGGGACAGCTTTATATAGAATACGATTAGCTGCTTTTAGAGTTATAGGGCCTGTTTTAAGGAACAGGTATCATAATTTAAGAAATGAAGATAGTAGAATTTCTGTCTCTTGTTTAAATTTGGTTTTTGGGGCTATTTTTGGTGGGGCAGTGATGAATTGAATACTTAGTCCTTTAAGAATTGAGATTTTTTTAGAGGGGTATCTAAAATTTATACCTGTTTATTTAATTGTTATTGGGGGAGTGGCTGGATTTTTAATTAGGAGTTTAAAGAGGCATAGAGGGAGGTTGATATTAAAAGTTCCCTTGTTTTATGATTTTATTTGCTCTATATGGTATATGGCCCCGTTATCTTCTCAGGGAGTTTTAAATTTTTTGAAACCTGCATACTATTATTTAAGGGTAGTTGATCATGGATGAGTTGAAGGAGCAAGTGCTCAAGGAAGCTGAGCTTTATTTATAAGGTTTAGGCAGGGAATTCAGCCGGTTCAGGCAAAAATATTAAATATTATATTAAGCTTAAGGATGCTTTCTTTTTTATTTATTCTTTTTATTTTTTAAGGCTAGGAAAATTTAGATAGTTTAAAATTAAAACATAATATTGAAGTCATTATAATGGCTTTTTAGCCTCTAGATAAGAATAAGGTGCATGAGAGCAATTTTGGTTTCGGCCCAAAAATTTAAGGTGGGATTCCTTACTTATTTTAAGTAATGGGTTTATCGTCTAATACTGGATTTTAAGGTGTCATATAGTGAGATGTAGTATTAAAAATTTAAAATATATTTTTAAAAGAAAAACGGTCGTTTGGAGCTATAAATTTAAAATTTACAATTGGGATAGGGAAATTCGGTTAAGAAATTAAGGGTTTTAAAGAACCCTATAGAAATTAAAATATATTTTTAAAAGAAAAACGGTCGTTTGGAGCTATAAATTTAAAATTT
>JAOZLS010000043.1:16489-16808 GCA_029934705.1 Bacteroidales bacterium
GGAAATTCGGTTAAGAAATTAAGGGTTTTAAAGAACCCTATAGAAATTAAAATATTTGTGTAACGGGAAAATTGGTTTGTGAGGTATAAGTATTTCTTTGGGGTGTAAACATAAGGTGGGTTGCAAGGGGTAAAAGGTTGTGTGCTTAAATTAGATATCATTATTGTGGGGAGTATTTGTGTATGTTGAATAAATATAGGTGTGTAGATTTAATATATAATATATAATATATAATATATAATAATATATAATATATAATATATAAATATATAATATATAATATATAATATATAATATATAATATATAATATATAATATA
>JAOZLS010000044.1 GCA_029934705.1 Bacteroidales bacterium
TTTTTAGATATAACAATCCCTAAATAATAAAGTGCTGATGGTTTTTATGTCATTAGTACTTTTTAGTGTATTAAAATTTTAAAAAAGTAGTTATCTTATCTAATTCTGTCAATCGATTTTATTAATTGTTCATCTTTTTTAATTGAACGACGAGCCATCAAATTAAAAATAAAAGCAATAATAGGTAGAACTGAAGACAAACCAAAGGTTTGAATAGCTGTAGTTTCAGAAGTAAAAGAAAACGCAGCAATTAAAGCTGTTAGAAAAATTATTAGTAAACTATTAAATGTGCATATTCTCATTTGCAAGGTACGCTTTTTATAAAAGAAAATATTAGCAAGGCTAAAGCCAGAAATAATAGCAGTAAGTCCTGCAAGAACATATCCTGCTTGTATAAAATCGTCAATTCCTGCAATTTTTATTGTATCAAAACTTTGAATAAAAACAGTTGCTTGATTATCAAAAACAAAAATAGGAAATAAGAATATTAAGCCTGAGGCAATAAATGCTAAAAATAGCCATAAGCTCTGAATACGTTGTATCATTTTTATATAATTTAAGTCAAAAACATGCAAATTTATGAAATATACACTCAAAAACAACAATTTTATTGAAATTTCAAAGAATTTTAATGCAAAAAGCCATTATTAATTATTCAATTTTATTAAAAAATCGTACCATTAAGCCATTGTGTAATTCTTATCTTAAAACTACTGCTTTTAAACATAAAAAATACATAATTATATTCTTCATATAAAAATAGATACTCAATTATTTTTCATAATTTTGCAAAATTAAATGATAATTCTAAAAGATTGAAATACAATGAATTTACTAGAAGAAATAAAAGAAAAAGCGATAAAATTAAATAAAACAATAGTTTTACCTGAAAGCTTAGATGAAAGAACTTTAAAAGCTGCTGATATTATTTTAGGTGAAGGTATTGCTAAAATTATTCTTATTGGAAATCCTAAAAAGGTTTTTGAAGATGCAAAAGAATTAAACCTTAGCAACATAGATAAAGCAACAATCGTAAATCCTGAAAATCATTCAGAGAAACAACGCTATGCCGAATTAATGGTAAGTATTAGAAAAAGTAAAGGCTTAACTATTGAGCAAGCCCACGAACTTCTTCTAAATCCACTTTATTTAGCAACAGTTATGATAAAAGCGGGCGATGCCGATGGAGAAGTGGCAGGTGCAGCAAATGCAACAGGAAATGTATTACGACCAGCATTTCAATATGTTAAAACTTTACCTGGCATTACAGTTGTTTCAGGTGCGTTCTTAATGTTTTTAGATGATAAAAAGTTTGGAACAAACGGACTTATGGTTTTTGCCGACTGTGCAGTTCATCCAGACCCAACAGCCGAACAATTAGCTGAAATAGCAGTATCAACAGGTAAAACCACAAGAGCTATTGCAGGAATTGAACCTAAAATTGCTATGTTAAGTTTCTCAACAAAAGGAAGTGCAGCTCACCCAATGGTTGATAAAGTTGTTGAAGCAACAAAAATTGCAAAAAAAATGGCTCCCGACATGCTAATTGACGGTGAAATGCAGGCAGACGCAGCAATAATTTCAGCAATAGGTAAAAAGAAAGCTCCAGAAAGTGAAATTGCAGGACAAGCAAATGTTTTAGTATTCCCCGATTTACAATCAGGAAATATTTCTTATAAATTAGTTGAAAGAATGGCTGGAGCAAAAGCTGTTGGGCCAATTTTACAAGGAATGGCAGCTCCTATAAACGACTTGTCTCGAGGATGTTCTGTTGATGATATAGTTAACTTGGTTGCAATTACTGCAAATCAAGCAGCTACAAAATAAAACAATAAATAAATAAAAAATATATAAAATTATGTCTGAAAAATTCACCGAATCACTTTCCGATTATGCATTAAGCTCTTCTAGCCGAACCAAAATGATGTTTTCTAAAATTGGTATTGTAGGTTGTGGTACAACAGGTCAGAGTATTACTTTAATGATTGCAGGTAGAGGTATTGAAGTTGTGTTTTTAGAACTTACACAAGAAAAAATAGATGAAGGATATAGAGAAATGATTGAGCAACTTGATGAAAAAATTAATCATTGGGGAATGACTGAATCTGAGAAAAAACTTATATTATCCAGAATAAAAGGAACAGTATCTTATGAAGATTTTTCCGAATGCGACCTTGTAATTGAATCTATTTTATCAAAAACTAGAGAGTATAGCCGAGATGTTAGGAAATCAATATTTTTAAACATTGAACAACACGTTAGTATAGAAACTATAATAGCTACAAATTCTACAACAACAGTTATTACCGAGCTTTCTTCAGAACTAGAGCACAAAGAAAGATGTGTAAGCCTTCACTTTTCTACAACAGCACCAAATGCTAGAATTGTTGAAGTTGTAAAAGGTTTATATTCTTCTCCAATAGTTTGTGAAAATATTAGAAAATTTGCAAAATTAATTAATAAAGATCCTATTCCTGTTGAGGAATCACCTGGTCTTGTTAGTGTTAGGTTAGGCGTTGCATTAATTTCCGAAGCATGCGAAATTCTTATGGAAGGAGTAGCAACAAAAGAAGATATTGATTATGTAACCAGAAATGGTTTAGGTTTGCCACTAGGTCCTTTTGAAATGGCTGATAGAATAGGAATTGATAGGGTTGAACGTTGGATGGAAAACCTATATAATGAATTTGGTGATTTAAAATATAAAGCTTCACCCATAATAAAAAAACTAGTAAGAGCCAAAAGATATGGTAGAAAAACATGTCAAGGCTTTTATAAATATGATACTTTAGGGCAAAAACTAAAAGATCAGAATTTACCAGCAGATTGTACTCATTAAGGAAGTTATATTATAAATTTGATGAAAAACATTAGTAGTCTTCGTATTAAAATACAGGTTAACTAATTATTCATTACACCTTAACAAAATTATAAAATTAAAGAAACACATGAAAATATTAGTATTAAATTGTGGTAGCTCATCAATAAAGTTTGAACTTTTTGAAATGGACAATGAAACAACTTTAGCGTCCGGTATAGTTGAAAAAGTTGGAATGAAAGGCTCTTTTTTGAAAATGGAAAAAGAAAATGGCGATAAAGTTAAATTTGATGGTGAAGTATTAGATCATAAAATAGGAGTTGAATATATTTTAGGAGTAGTAAGTAGCAAAAAACATGGAGCAATTACTTCATTAGAAGAAATTAAAGCTGTAGGACATAGAGTTGTTCATGGTGGCGAAGATTTTAGCGCCAGTGTATTACTTAATGATGAGGTAATAAAGGTTTTAGAAGATAATATTGACTTAGCACCACTTCATAATCCTGCAAACCTAAAAGGGATATATGCACTTAAAGAGTTGCTACCCGAAATTCCACAAGTAGGAGTTTTTGACACAGCATTTCACCAAACAATGCCAGCAAAAGCTTATATGTATGGAATCCCTTATTCATTATATAAAAAATATAAAATAAGAAGATATGGTTTTCACGGAACAAGCCATAGATATGTTCATAGACGAGCAGCTGAAATTGTAGGCAAAAATGTTGAAGACCTTAAAATTATTACCTGTCATTTAGGTAATGGTGCATCATTAGCTGCAATAAAAAATGGCAAATCGGTAGATACATCAATGGGGTTTACGCCCGTTGAAGGATTAATTATGGGAACAAGAGTTGGCGATATTGATGTAGGAGCATTAACTCATATTATGAATAAAGAAGAAATAGGGCGAGATGTAGCAACTGTTTTAGTTAATAAATTTAGTGGGATGCTTGGTATTACAGGAGTTTCTTCAGATATGCGAGACATAGAAGACGCTGCCGCTAATGGCAACGAAAGAGCTCAGTTAGGACTAGACATGTACGCTTATCGTGTGAAAAAATATATAGGATCTTATGCTGCAGCAATGGGTGGTGTAGATATTATTGTTTTTACAGGAGGAATTGGCGAAAACGGACAAGAAACAAGATTTGATATTTGTTCCGATTTTGAATTCTTAGGCCTTAAAATGGATAATGAGAAAAATAAAATAAGAGGAAAAGAAGCAATTGTTTCATCTGACGATTCTAAAGTTACTGTAATGGTAGTACCTACAAAAGAAGAATATGTTATAGCAACCGATACAATGAAAATTATTTCTGAACAGTAACAAGAAATATAATTATAATATAAAATAATTAAATACACGTAGAGACAGACGGCCGTCTGTCTCTTCATTTAATCGTCTATCTCTTCATTTAACCAAAGGTTCGCAAAAAAACAGTATATATTAATAGATAAAATGAGATATTTTGTAGAATTAGCATATAAAGGAACTAATTATCATGGATGGCAATATCAAAAAAATGCCAAGTCAGTGCAAGAAACTATTGAAAAAGCATTTTCGTTAATATTACGAGAAAAAATTTCAATAGCAGGTGCAGGAAGAACCGATTCAGGAGTTCATGCATTACATTATACAGCACATTTTAATATAAATACAAAAATAGAAGATACCGAATATTTAGTATATAAACTTAATAGTTTACTCGATAAAGACATTGTTATTTATAATGTTTTTGAAGTAGAACCTGATAAACACTCAAGATTTTCCCCAACTTCTAGAACATATAAATATCACATAAATACTATTAAAGACCCATTTATACAAGAAACATCACTTTATGTAAATTATCCGTTAGACTACCAAAAGATGAACGAAGCGGCTCAGAAACTTTTTAATTATAAGGACTTTACATCATTTAGTAAACTTCACACCGAAAGAAGAACAAACAATTGCAATATTTATAAAGCAGAGTGGATAGTTAATAACAATAATGCTTATTTTATTATTAGTGCCGATAGATTTTTGCGAAATATGGTAAGAGCAATCGTAGGATCATTGCTTGAAGTAGGAAAAGGCAAGTCAAGTGTAGTTGATTTCTGTAAAGTAATTGAAAGTAAAGACAGAGCTAAAGCAGGATATTCTGTTCCAGCACAAGGACTTTTTTTAACAGAAATAAAATATTAACAAAAAAAGTAAGTTTTTCGTAACAATCTAACACTTAGTTCGTTATAACAAAAAATACTCATATTCCTTGTAATCAGATAATTATGAATTTTGAGAAAGCTTGAAAATTTGAAACTATGTGAAAAATAATAGGTTAAATGTGCTATATTTATAAAACAATTTTATAAGTTTGCAATATAAACGTACACATACAAGAAAAAAAATCAAACACATTACTCAAAAATCGTATTCATTACAAGGAAAAAATTATGGGAAAAAACTTTGATGGAGAAAAAAAATCGTCGGTAAAAAAACATATCGGGAAATATAAACTCATGCTCAAAGAAAAGAGTATGTCTTATTTCGATGTAGAAGAATTTGAAGATATTGTAGAATACTTTATCAGCAAAGAAAAAATTACCGAAGCACAAAATGCCCTAAAGTATGCATTAAATTTGCATCCAGGAGCATTCTCTCTGCTGTTAAAGCAAGCTCAAGTATATGTTGAGAGCGAAAAAACAGAAAAAGCATTAGCTGTTTTAGGAAAATTAAAAGCAATTCATCCAGAAGAACCAGAAATTTATTTTTGGCTGGGAATGGTAGAAATTTCTAAGAACAATTTTGAAGCAGCTGAAAATGACTTTGCTAAACTTCTTAAATTTATGAAAGAAGATGACGAAGAAATTTTGCTTTTGGTAGCATTTTCGTATATACAGCAAGGCGAATTTAAAAGAGCATTGCAGTATTTGAAAAAAGCTTACAGCATAAATCCAAAAAATAGCTATGCTTTATATGACTTAGCTTATTGCTACGAACAAATTAACGATTACGAAAAATCTGCCATTAATTATCAAAAGTATCTTGAGGAAAATCCTTTTGAAGCAAATGTATGGTATAATTTAGGAGTTATCTTTACTAATTTGGGCGAAAATGAAAAAGCACTTGATGCTTATGATTTTTCAATAGCAATAAAACCCGATTTCTCTCATTCGCTTTATAACAAAGCAATATTATTAGCAAATAATAATAACAATGAAGAAGCAATTGATGTTTATAAAGATTTCTTAAAAATAGAAAAAAATAGCATTGAAGGGTTAAACGGTTTAGCAACTTGCTACAGAAAGCTCGAAAAATTTGAGCTTGCAGAGGAAACATACAAAATAGCACTCGAAAAAGATAAAAATAATATAGATACACTGTATGGAATAGCTGCAGTTTCTGCATTAACAGATCAAAATCTTGAAGGACTTAATTACATTATAAGAGTTTTAAGAATTGAAAAAGGAAACCCAGACGTCCACTACTTAGCAGCAAAAATATTTTCAAGATTAGGATATTTTGAACGCTCAGAAGAAAGTTTTATCAAAGCACTTACTTTAATGCCAGACAATCCAAAGTATTGGGTTTCATTTAGTGAACTGTTTTATGAAACAGATGTGCAAAAATCTATTGAACTTTTAGAAGAAGCAATTAAAATTATTCCTGAGAATGCAGAAATAATGTATTTACTTGCCGAGTATTCTTTTTATGCTAAAAACAACAATAAAGCTAGCGAATATTTGAAAGATGCTGTTGCTTTAGATAAAGAGTTGCTTAATGACTTTTTGCAAAGATGCCCTAGTGCAGTTGATAATAAAGATGTAAAATTGATTACTCAAAGTATTTAAGTATCAATTTTAAAAATGTATAAATCCAGAAAAATATTTTATTTTTCTGGATTTTATGCCAAATAACATATTTTTATATTTAGATTTGCATCGCAAAAAAAAGTTTAGCTAATAAATATAGTAAACAAAGTTTTTGCAAATTACTAAAGAGGTATAATTTATAAATAAATGAAAGAATTAATAAGTTGGTTTGCCAAAGGATTTGCAATTGGTGCAGCCAATGTAATACCAGGAGTATCGGGCGGAACAATTGCCTTAATTACAGGAATTTTTGAAAGATTAATAAATTCAATTAAATCTTTTGATTTAAAAGCTGTTAAGCTATTTTTTAGTGGGAAATTTAAAAACTTCCTTGAATATACCGATTTCGTATTTCTTATTACTCTATTTTTTGGTGCAGTAGTTAGTATATTTAGCTTTGCTCGACTTTTGTCTTACCTATTTGAAAACTACGAAGTATATGTTTGGGCATATTTTTTCGGACTAATACTTGTTTCTGTATATTACGTATCAAAACAACTTGATAATTATAAATTAAATGTAATAATAAGCTTTATTATAGGAACATCTGTTGCAATATTCATTAGTTTTTTAAATCCAGCTACCGAAAACGATGCATTTATATATTTAATATTTTGCGGTATAGTAGGAGTAATGAGTATGATACTTCCAGGCTTATCTGGCTCGTTTGTATTAATATTAATGGGCAATTATCAACTAGTAATGATTGACTCTGTAAATAGTCTTAATTTTGAAATATTATTACCTGTTGGAATTGGAGTTGTTATCGGTTTACCATTGTTTTCACACGCATTATCGTGGGTATATAAACAATATAAAAATCAAACAATAGCAGTTTTAGCTGGCTTTATATTAGGCTCGCTAAAAATATTGTGGCCTTGGAAAGAAACAGTTCTTTTAAAAGATGTAAATGGAATTGAACAATTAAACCGACATGGAGAGGCAGTTATAAAAGAATATATTCAATTTATGCCCGATGCTGTGGATAAGGAAGTTTTATTAGCTTTTGTATTTATGCTTACAGGTGTTTTAACAGTATGGGCTATAGAAAAATTTGCATCAAATAGTAATGTTGACAACTCTAATGAGCAATTTGAATTATAATAATATTCGAAATTACGGATTAATAGGCTACCCGTTAAGTCATTCTTTTTCAGAAAAGTTCTTTACTCAAGAATTTGAAATACAAGGAATTAATGATGCTCAATACAACAATTACCCTATAACATCTATTAAAGAACTACCAAAACTTATAAAAGAAACCAATAACCTTTTAGGTTTAAGTGTTACATCTCCTTATAAACAACAAGTTATACAATACCTAGATAAAATTCACCCCGATGCAGAAAAAGCTTCAGCAGTAAACCTTATAAAAATTAATAGAGGGGCAACAATTACTTTAGAAGGTTTTAATACAGATATTTGGGGTTTTGCCGAATCGTTAAAACCACAGCTCACAAATAATATAACTTCGGCATTAATATTAGGCACAGGCGGAGCCGCAAGGGCTGTAAGTATTGCTCTTAGCAATCTTGGTATTAATTACCTATTTGTTACCAGAAAAAACACCGATTTAGCAAAAAAAATGATAAATTATAATGATGTAAACCACTCGCTTTTTAGTAAATCAAAATTAATTGTAAATGCAACACCGCTAGGAATGTTACCAAATGTAAATAGCTATCCATTAATAAACTATACCATGTTTAACGCTACACATTTAGCGTTCGATTTAATTTATAATCCAGAAAAAACACTATTTTTAAAAAAAGCAGAACAAAATAATGCTAGAATAATAAACGGATTAAAGATGTTAAATTCTCAGGCAAAAAAAGCTTGGAAAATTTTAGATATATCCAACAATATTTAAGATTAGTTTTTTTTGATTCTAAAATTCGTTTAAAAGTCAATTGCTATATTCATTTGTATAAAACTATTTTAACAATTTGTTATCTATAAATTATTGTTTAAATTTGACTTAAATTTAATTGAAAAATAAAATGAACTTAGAATTTTCAAGTTTTATTGTTTACAAATATCTTCTTATTGCAATAGTTATACTGCTGTTACTAAGATTGTTGGTTTTTGTGCTACCTTCAATATTTTCTAACAAAAAAAGATTAAAAAAGATAAACAGATACTATCCAATATTTGAATTTTTAGCATGGTTTATTTTTTTAATACAAGTATTTAAAGTCTTTTTACTTAAAAACCAATATTTTGCATTTGCAATATTTGTAATAATCTTAGCAATTGCATTTTGGGCTTCACGAATATTACTTAAAGATTATTTTGCAGGATTACTATTTAAAACAAATTACAATTTTAATATTGGCGATGTAATTAGTTATAACAATGTTACAGGAAAGATTGTAAATTTAAGTCACAGAATAATCACTTTGGAAACCGAGAGTACCAAGCTCATTCAAATGCCTTATTCAAAGCTAACTAATACAGAATTATCGAAAAAATATGAAGCAGAAACAATTTATAATCACCGATTTATATTAAAAGTAAAGCAAACACAAAACATAACCGATATAAAACAAAAACTTAAAGTTAATATCCTAAATCTACCTTGGATTTCGCTAAAAAAAGAACCCATAATAATACCAGTTTCAGAAAATGCAGATTATATAGAATTTGAATTAACAGTTTTCACAATAGAGAAAGAGTTTTCGTATAAAATAGAAAAATATTTAAAAGAAAAATACTTATTAAAATAATTTTTTATACCTTTATACTGATAAATTTCTATAACAAAATACCTTTAATTAATTTAATACAAATAAGGGAATGATTTTTGCGATTTCACACAAGTAAAATATAGTATGCAGGCGTCGCATCTAACCTTAAAATAATTTATAAACGGATGAAAAAAGAAATAAGAATATTTATAGTTGAAGACGATTCTGTTTTTATAAAATTATTAAGCGACCTTTTATTATCAATAGCAAAAGATTATGAAGCAGATGGAATTAGCTTTGCAATAAAAACATTTTATAGTATAAAAGAAGCTCGTTTTGAATTATCTCAAAATCCAGATATTGTATTATTGGATTATTATTTAACCGATGATGAATTAAATCCTGTAACTTCGGCTAGATTTTTAGAGGAAACAGTAAATCATGATAAAGAAATAGATATAATTGTAGTTTCAGGAGAAGACGACCCCAAGATTATTGAAGAGTTAAAAAATAAAGGTGCAGCTTTCTTTATATCAAAAAGCCCAAAATCTTTAATGCGAATAATTCCAATCTTAAAATCAATAATTAACAAAAATATATCTTCTAAATTTTAATTTATAAAAACATTTAAAAACACGAGTTTGTTAATTTTTATCAAACTTGTGTTTTTTTTATTTGCATTGAATTCTATACTAATTAAAGTCCGCCCATAGAGTAATACCAATTATGAGTCAAAACAAATAATTATAATATTTGCAAACATTAAACCACTGAGGGTTATAATCTACTTTATAGACAATGTGTAATTACTTTACATCTGCTATTTTAAAAACATTAATTATGAGTTTGCACCGAAAAACCGGTCAGACGGCTGTATTTGCAAAACAAGAAAGACTATCCATCTTATTTACTGCCAATTAACAAACCCTCAGACCGATTTCTATACAAATTTAACTTCTTGGAATGGTCTCATTTATTTATATTCAAATAAAAAAATAGGCTTTTAAAAAAAACTCGACAAATTTAACATATATGGCATTACAATTGCTTAATTATTTTTGATGATTATTAAGTTAATAACCGAACTAAAAAAACTACCTTTCATCCGATTAATCATTCCTTTTATTATAGGAATATTTTTCGGTATAAACTCTAGTATCAATATAAAATACTACATTTTTTCGATAATAGCACTTTCAATTTTCTTTGTAATATTTTATTTTATAAACAAAAAACATAAATCATATAAGTTAAGATTTACAGCAGGTTTCTTAGTTTATATCCTGTTTTTTGTATTTGGAAATATACTTCTTTCGATAAAAACAGTAGGTAAATCTGAACTTGCTAACAAAAAGATAATTGCCAAAGCAATAATTACTGGAATACCCGAAGAGAAAGCTAACTCAGTTAAATTTATAGCACAAATATTTTATGTAAAAACAGATAGTTCGCTAATAAATTGCGATGAAAAAATACTAGTTTATGCGTTTAAAGATAGCACATCTAAAGCTCTTGCTTATGGCGATGAAATTATTTTTTCAGGAAAATTACAAGAAGTAAAAAACTCGGGCAACCCCAAAGAATTTAATTATAAAAGTTTTTTACTAAAAAAAGGAATACAAAATCAATTATATTTAAAAAGCGAAAGTTATAAAATTATAAGTAGAAATAATGGATGGACAATAATAGCCATTGCTGAAAACACTCGTCAAAAGCTCTCGAAAATTTATACCGATAATGGAATTGATGGAGATGAATTTGCTGTTTTATCAGCTCTTACTTTGGGCGATAAAAGTGAATTAGACAATGAAATAAAACAATCTTATGCGGCATCTGGTGCAATGCACATTCTTGCAGTATCTGGCTTACATGTTGGAATTATATTTGTTATTTTAAACTACCTGCTTAGTTTTATGGATAAAATAAAGCTAAAAAATAAAATAATACCTAGAATTATAAAAGCCACTTTATTAATTTCATTTTTATGGTTTTTTGCTTTCCTTTCGGGTCTATCGCCATCGGTTAGGCGAGCTGCCGTAATGTTTACTATATTAATTATTGGTAAAGCTCTTGAAAGACCTGTAAACATATACAATTCGCTTGGTGCTTCGGCCTTCTTGTTACTACTTATAAATCCTTTTTTAGTAACCGAGGTCGGTTTTCAAATGTCATATCTAGCTGTACTTTCAATTGTAATTTTTCAGCCTTTTATAGTTGCTCTTTTTACGTTTAAAAACAAACTACTACAAGCTACATGGGCATTAACTGCTGTTTCAATTGCAGCACAATTAGGTACTGCTCCAATTTCTTTGTATTATTTTCATATTTTCCCTAACTGGTTTATGCTAACAAATATATTTGTTATTCCGCTTGCAACTATTATTGTTTATGGTGCTGCATTACTGTTTGTTAGCTCTATTTTTCATCAAATTTCTATTTGGATTGCCTTTTTGCTTAAAAAAGTAGTATTTATTCTGAATTACTTTGTAAAAACAATTGAGAATTTACCTTTTTCATATACCGATAATATTGCTTTTAATATTTTAGACATGGTATTATTTGTAACAATAATTATTTCATTATATATATATTTATCTCAAAAAAGCGTAAAAAGTTTACAAATAACTTTATTATCAATAGTCCTATTTTTTATTTCTTCTATATTTTTAAAATATGAAAATTTAAACGATAAAAAAGTAGTATTTTATAATGTAAATAAAAATGCAGCTTACCACTTTTCTTCCAAATTAATAAATAAACTTTATACTTACGATACCACTCAAATAAGCTCAAATGTTAGGTTTGCTGTTCTTAATAATTTAATTGCAAATAAAAAAACCGATTACGAACTAATAAATATTAACAAAGACACCTGTAAAACAGGCAATTTTATAAAATTTTACGATAAAACATTTCTTATAATAAACGATAAAAATCAACTTAAATATAAGGGCAAAAAACTTAGCAATATTGATTATATAATACTATCAAATAATATTTATATTTATATAAAAGATGTATTAAGGTTTTACAATCCTAAATTAATAATTTTTGACTCCTCAAATAAATATATGCGAACAGAGCGTTGGGAAGAAGAGTGCAACGAAATAGGAATTAAATATTTCTCGATACCCAAACAAGGAGCTTTTACTTTAAATATTGAATAGAACTAAATATTATTAAAAATGTTTAACATGAAGAACCTTCACTTTAGATTTAACGGTTCTATTCATTGCACAACCGCTACAGCCTGCCGAACAAGAAGTTTTGTATTTGCCATTTTTAGACGGTATAAATATTTTTATAATTCCATAAATAGCGTAAACAAAAGCAAAAGCTACAATAATATATGTTATAATTTCCTGTATCATAATTCTATATTTAAATAAATAAACTGCCTATTTGATATACTAAAAAAGATAATATCCATGCCAAACCTGTTGTATAACCAGCAGTAAAAAGTGCCCATTTCCAACTTCCCGATTCTTTTTTTATTGCAATAATAACAGCAATACACGGAAAGTAAACTAAAATAAATACTAAAAATGAAATAGCAACTAAAGGTGTAAATACCGTTTCACCCTTATGTTTTCCTTTACTATATTTTTGCTCTAAAAGTTTTTCTTCTAACGAGCGAGTTTCTCCATCGTCGGCTCCATAAAGCACTCCCATTGTGCTTAAAACTATTTCTTTTGCAGCAATTCCTGTTAATATACTAATTCCTATTTTACTGTCAAAGCCCAAAGGTCTAATAACAGGCTCAATAAAATCACCTATTCTTCCTATATATGAATTTGCTTGTTTATCGGTTCGTTGCTCAAATTTAATGTGTTTAACTATACTATCCTTTTCATTAATAAGATTTTTTTTGGTCGAAACAGTTTTTTCGAGTTCTATCTTATCAAGATAACTTTTCTCGATTTGCTGAATTTTAATTTCAAACTGTGCTGTGTTTTCTGTTTCTAAAGGAAAATAGCCTAAAGCCCAAATAATAATTGATGCTATAAGAATTACTCCTCCCATTTTTTGTAAATACATTGAGCCTTTGTGCCACATGTGTTTTAGAGTGGTTTTAAGTACAGGTATTCTATATGGCGGAAGTTCCATTACAAAAGGTGCATCTTCGCCCTTAAAAATTACTTTTTTAAACAACTTTGCCACTAAAATTGATAAAACAATTCCTCCTGTATATATCGAGAACAAGATAGTTCCTGCGTATTCGGGAAAAACAGCTCCTATTATTACTAAATAAACAGGAAGTCTAGCACTACACGACATAAACGGGTTTATAAGCATCGTTAAAAGCCTATCGTCTCTGTTTTCTAATGTTCGGGTTGCCATAATTGCTGGCACATTACAGCCAAAGCCCATTACAAGTGGTATAAAAGATTTTCCATGTAGCCCTATTTTGTGCATTACTTTATCGGTAATAAAAGCTGCTCGTGCCATATAGCCAGTGTCTTCCATTAAGGATATAAAAAAGAAAAGCAATAAAATATTTGGCAAAAATATAATAACTCCACCAACTCCATTTATTACACCCTCGGTAATTAAATCTTTTAGCATTCCTTCGGGCATAATTTCATGTACAAAATCGCCTAAAAACTTTACGCCTTGGTCAATCCAATCCATTGGATAAACTCCTAACGAAAATGTACCTTGAAACATAAGCCACATAAAGAAAACAAATATAGGAATACCAAAAAGCTTATGAGTAAGAAAGCTATCTATAACTTTTGTTGTATTATATTTTTTTTCGGCACCAGGTCTAAAAGTTTCTTTTAATGCACCATTTATAAATCCATATCTTGAGTCGGTAATAAGTGTTTCGGTATCGTCATAATTTCCTGCTTCAATTCTTGAAATTAATTTATTAGATAAAGTCGTTATTTTATCATGACCTGCAATGTTTTTTACAACATTTTTTGTTTCGTAATCCTTCTCCAATAAATTAAGTGCAAAAAAACGAGGAGCAACTCTGCCCGAAATACTAGATTTCATATCGGAATTAATGACAACCTGCAATTCTTTTACAGCTCGCTCAATTGCTTTACCATAATTAATATGAATATGTCTTACTATTGGATCTCTATCTTCGTAAACATCAATTATTTTTCCAAAAAGGTTCTCCACTCCCTCTCCTGAAGCAGCAACTGTTGGTATAATAGGTACACCAAGCATTTTACCTAATTTGACATAATTAAATTTATCGCCTTTTTTTTGTAATTCGTCATACATATTAAGGGCAATAACTACTTTTACATCCAAATCTATTAATCTGGAAGTTAAATATAAATTCCGTTCTAAATTAGAGGCATCAACTACATTTACAATTACATCTGGTAGCTCTTCAATAATATGTCTTCTAACAAATAATTCTTCGGGGGTATATGCTGTAAGAGAATATGTTCCTGGCAAGTCGGTAATCTCAAATTTATACCCCGATTGCTTATATTTTGCTTTTTTAGAGTCAACAGTTACTCCACTATAGTTACCAACATGCTCCTTTGCTCCTGTTGCATGATTAAAAAGGGTTGTTTTTCCACAATTCGGGTTTCCTACTAAAGCTATATTTATTATTCGCCCCTTCTCTTTAGCCGATTGCTTCAAAATTTCGGTATCAATTACGCCATTATAATTTTCAAAAGACATTTTTGAGGCTTCTTCTTCAGAAATAACCTCAATTAAATCTGCTTCGGTTTTACGCAAAGACAAATCATAGCCCATTATACGATATTCTATAGGATCCTTTAATGGAGCATATTTCACAAGTTCGATTTCTTTTCCTTTTACAAAACCCATTTCAATAATGCGTTTCCGAAATGCCCCTCTACCTCTTACTTTAACTATTACAGCTTTATTGCTATTATTTAATTCTGATAGTTTCATTCTTAAAAATTATCGACTTATATTTAGGAAACAAAAGTAACAATATATTTCTTACATTACAATCCCAACAAATAGGTATAATTGTACTATCGAATAATTGTATAATTTAGACTACTCCTAGAAGTTATAAAAGTCCCCTTTAGGGGATTTAGGGGTGAAATTAATTTAAAGCTGGGTTCAGAATTAAATAATTGCACCATTATATAATTAATTAGTTGTTAACTTCGTTAAAACATTTTTAGACTTATTGATAAGGTATAACAAAAAAAAGTGTATTTTTGCACAAATTTTTTTACAGTATATGATAAAAAACGAATTTCATAAAAGCTTAAACGTTGGTAACAACTCAGACTTGTCAAATTTTAGAATATTTGAACAAGGTACTGATGTGAAGTTACAATTTGAATTTGAAAAAATAACAAATAAAATCCAGAAGGAAAAAGATTTTGTTATCGATAACAATGATGTTATAGATATTCTATTTGATAAAGAAACTAAGGTTGATTATAAAAAAGAATTATTAGTAAAATTGGCTTATTCGGGAGAAGTTGAATCGTTTAGAGCTATTGAGAAATTTGCAACAACCGCTGAAACTGAACTTGAACAATGGGTAACTCTAGCTTTACAAAGAAGCCAGGCAATGCTTGAAACATCATTAAGTTCATCCGAAACTATATTTATTGCAACAGGCTTAGGTGGTGTTGGTAAAAAACTTCGATATTTTTTCATCTTACAATTAAAGGAAGATAAAGAGTTTTCGGATTTTCAGAAGGAAATAATTATTAAAGAAATAAATTACGCATTTGAAATAAATAATGGTATTGCTGAAGAATTTAACTTTAAAGATAATTATGTTTCTACAATGTGCCTTGTGCCTTTAAATATATCTTTAGATAAAATCTTTAGGGCTATTATTGGTAATATAAATACTTTTGGAGGTTTTCTTTCAGAAAATGTTATTGCTACAAATGCTCAAAAATACTCGCACGACGAAATTATTAAAATAATTAACGGGAAATTTGATGAAGAATTAGATGATGAAGACATTTTTGATGTAGATGATTATAAAGATTTCTTCTAGCAAAAAAGCTACAATACATAAAAACAGGCTATCTAATTTAGGTAGCCTGTTTTTTTATATCATATATTAAAATTAATAATTCCTAAATACAAACACACTAAAGCAACTATCCACATTACTAATAATAAGTAAGTTATCCAATAATATTTGAGTTTGTTATTTTTATGACGTATAATATACATTAATGTAATTATGGAAAACACGCCTCCTAACAATTCAAACCAATGAAGTATTTTTTCGGGAATGCGTTGTTTGTTTTTTATAGCCTTTTTTTTATCTGAATAGAAAAAAATTGCAGATATAAAATTTATAGAAAGCAAATAATAAAGTAAATACATCATAAGTTTTGGTGTTTATTATATATATGAGGCTTAATATACACAAATATAAATTTTTATTTTAATTCATGACAATATCTAGTAAAGACTAATGCTTTTTCATTGAAAGTAACGACATTGTTAG
>JAOZLS010000287.1:0-918 GCA_029934705.1 Bacteroidales bacterium
TGCTTTTTTTTATATCCATACTTTTTCTGTTCTCTGCTAAGCTTAGTTTGTAACTAAGCTTTTTATTACCAGCAGTTTGCAACTGCTTATGCGTAGCATTTCTAACTAAACTCATACAATATTAATCTTTTATTAGCTTTATGTAAAATGTTTTGCTTGTTTTATTATAACAATAAAATATATTTTCTCATAAATAACTGTAAATCAACACAAAAGCATTATGTGTGTATTTTGTTCGATAAAAGATAAACCCCCTTAAATCATTCAAAAACAGCCTTTTATCGTACTCTTACAAAAAAAACAGTCAATTTAGAAACTAAAAACAAGTATTTTTGATAAACAATTGGCTAATACAAACAAATAATAGATATTTTATCCTAAAAGAAGAGAGAACCCACATAAAATGTAAGCTCTCTTAACTTAATGCTTGACAGAAAACTACCAAATTTTATAAGATGAAACTTTTTTAATTTTGTCTAATTTTAGGTCAGACACTAATTATTAATGTTTGCTTAATATTATATTTTTTTTCAACTTAAAATGAAAAAGACCATACTAATTAAAATATAATCTTTATTTTGTGAGGTCGCACTCCGACTATAACAAATAATTGTAACTTAATAAAGAAAACAAAATATGAAAGCAGATATAATTACAATAGGAGACGAAATTCTTATTGGGCAGATAGTTGATACAAACTCCGTTTTTATTGCTCAAAAACTAAATCTAATTGGATTTAACATTCGACAAATAACTACAATATCTGATGGCAAAAATGATATAAAAAATAGTGTTGCAGATGCAATTGAAAAAACTAATTTAGTAATTTTAACTGGCGGATTAGGTCCTACCGATGATGATAGAACAAAAGAGGCTCTTGCTGAATATTTTAATTCAAAATTTATTGAAAATACGGAT
>JAOZLS010000287.1:928-5515 GCA_029934705.1 Bacteroidales bacterium
TTAAGTGATATTAAAAGTTTCGCTTCTGCAAAAAATATAAAGCTAAATTCACGTAATATTTTACAAGCTCAAGTTCCAAATAACTGTAAAATTATTAGAAATGATAATGGAACTGCTGCTGGTATGTGGTTTGAACAAAACAACACAATTATTGTCTCAATGCCTGCTGTACCTTTTGAAATGAAAGAAATGTTTGAAAATAAAATAATACCTCTTCTTATTAATTATTTTAAAACACCACACATTATTCATAAAACAATACAAACTTTTGGAATACCAGAATCGGAACTTGCAGAGATTTTAAGCGACTGGGAGAAAAACCTAAACCCAAAAATAGCACTTGCCTATTTACCTTCCCCCGAAAGAATAAGACTCCGATTATCAATAATTTGTAATGATAACGGTAAAGCTTTAGATATTGTAAACAACGAAATTAAAAAACTTTACAAAATTATTGATAAAGCAATTTTTGCTGAAGGTGATGTTTTTCTTCAAGATGCAATAGGTAAACTTTTAATTGAAAAGAATAAAACTTTAGCAACTGCCGAAAGTTGTACTGGAGGAAACATTGCTCGTTTAATTACATCTGTACCTGGATGTTCAAGTTATTTTAAAGGAAGTATTGTTGCTTATTCAAATGAAATTAAACATAACATTTTAAAAGTTTCAACTAAAACTTTGGACGAAACAGGTGCTGTTAGCAAACAAACAGTTGATGAAATGGCTAAGGGCTTATTAAACCTTATGAACACAGATTATGCTATTACTGTTTCGGGAATAGCTGGCCCTGGCGGAGGAACAGAAGATAAACCCGTTGGCACTACTTGGATTGCTGTAGCCGATAAAAACAGAACTTTTTCTAAGAAATATAACTTTGGCAAACGACGTGATATTAATATCCGGCTAGCAAGCTCAAGAGCTTTAGATATGTTACGAAAATTTATTTTAGAACACTAACCTTAAATTTAACTAACAAAGGAGGATGAGAGATTATTTGAATATACGTATCTATATTTTCTGTTATTGATGATATTACAACTCTTCCACCATTTATTTGCATATTTACAATAGGAAGTGAATAAACTACATCATCAATTACAATAGCTATAGATCTTCCTATATTTCTTTTTGTAAAGTTAGCCCATTTTTCAATATACTCATTGTTAAACTGAATTTGAATATCATCAATACTTGAATATTTATTAGAAACTGCTTTTGAAGATAAAATCATATTGCCTGTGAGCCCATTTTTTCGTGTTGCAACAACCGTTAAATACTCTGTATTATTTATTAAATAACTAGGCTTATACATATAATTAAAATCTAGTGGTAACAACTGGGAATACTTACTATTTCTTAAAATTCTATTAACAAAAATAGTATCAGTAGCCCTACAAAAACCTATTTCTGCACTTTTTATAGGTTGGCTTGCCCTATTGTAATTAGGTCTCATAAAATAAAACAGTGGATATTCATTTGCGAACTCACTAAGTCCGTCATCATCAATATTAATACTATTTTTCCCTATAAAATCATCTTTACTTAGTAATTTATTAATAGAAATTAAAGAATCTATAATTTCAGGGAGAAAATAGGTTTCTAGAAATTCAAGTTTTCCTATTGTTGTAAAAAGGCTTTCAATTTGCTTATTATCACACTGTTTCTTTGAAGAAAAATTGATAACAACTTCTCCATCTTCCTTTTTATATTTTATTCGTTTCATTTTAGCAAAGCTCAGCCTTTTTTCAATAATTACTAAGGAACTATCAACCAAACTCTCCGAAACATTTTCATACTCTAACCTATAAATATTCTGTTTATTAACTGTACACGACGAAAACACGAATAAAATTAAAGCGAAATAAATAAAATTTTTCATTTTTTAAAATATTTATTTTTAAATCTACAGGCTCAGTCATTCACAATAAATTAGAGATGAAAAAACTTTGCCAAAGTTATTGGTAATTAACTAAAATACCGATAACGAGTATATTAATCATTATCAAATTTAAACTTTGGCAAAGTTTAACTAGTCCTGATTCTAAATATTCTTAATAAAACATCTTCGTCTTTTATGCTGAATATTTTCGTAATTTTTCCAGTTAGAAATCACATTTTGGTTTGTTTCAAAAATACCTGTTGTTTCCATAAACTTAATATTTTCCTTTTGCATTTGATTTTGAATTTCGGCAAACAAAATAACTGCAACACCTGAACTATGGTACTCTGGTAAAACTCCTGTTAAAAACAAATCAATAACTTCGGGTTTCTTTAAAGCCTTTATTATAGGGAAAATACCAAAAGGAAACAATCGTCCTTTAGCTTTTTGCATTGCTTCCGAAAGCGATGGCATACCAACAACAAAAGCTATTACTTTATCGTCTTTTTTTACCATATAAGTAAAGCGAGGCACCAAAAGTTTTAAATATTTTTTTGCATAAAGTTCTCTTAACTTTTTATCGAAAGGGATAACATAAGGCAAATCTGAAAAAGCTTCATTTAAAATTTCAAAAACGGTTTCGCTATATTGCTCAAGCTCTTTTTTCTCGGTAAAACGAAGAACATCAAAACCTGATCTTTTTTGAATGATATTTGAACCTCTAATAGCTTTTTTCACGGGTCTATCAGTAAGAGTTAATCTAAATTCGACCCAATCATTTTCTTTTTCGTAGCCTAAATTTTCAATTATTTCTTTATAATAATCTTTATGATAAACAGAAGCTATCGATTGTATATGGTCATGTCCCTCAACAAGCATACCTTGAGTATCCAAATTTGTAAAACCTAAAGGACCATGTATTTTTTCCATGCCATGCTCTTTACCATATTCTTCAACAGCATTTAGCAATGCTTCTGCAATTTCAGGATTATTATTAAACTCCATACGTGAAAACCTTACGAGTTTATCTCCTGTTTTTTCATTATATTTTTCATTTATAATTGCCCCTACTCTACCAACAAGTTTGCCGTTTTCGTAGGCAAGAAAAAATTTAGCTTTACAAAACTTAAATGCAGGATTTTTTTCTGGAATAAGTGCATTTATTTCATCTTTTTTCATAGGTGGCACCCAAAACTTACTCCCTTTGTATAATTTATACTGAAAATTTACAAAACTTTTAATATCCTTATAATTACTTACTTCTCTTATCTCAATAGCCATAACTCTGTTTTTATTAATTTTATGTAAATTTATATTTTAATATAATAATAAACTATTTTTATTAAATGTTATTTATCATAAAATGCTTTTTTATTAAAACAAGTACAAAAACACTATCATAATGCTCTGTCAAACAACAATATCAATAAATAAAGATAAATAAATTTACTATTCACGCATAAAAAAAACCAGAATTATAAGAAACAGCAATATTTTTAATATATTTGTACAAAAAATATAAATTATGACAAACTCTAGGTTTACATCTGACTTTAATATAGACATGCCAATTATTATGGCACCAATGTTCTTGGTTTCTGACTCAAACATGGTAAAAGCTGCAATTGACAGTAAAATAATAGGAACATTCCCTACTTTAAATTACCGTGATATTAAAGACCTCGACAAAGTTTTAAAAGAACTAAACTCTTACATTGAATCACACGAAAACCCTGGAACTTATGGCGTAAATATTATAGCACAAAAATCAAATCCTTATTTCGAAAAACACCTAAAAGTTTGTGTCGAAAACAAAGTCCCTTTCTACATAACATCATTAGGAAACCCTGCCGAAATTATTGAAAAAGCTCACGAATACGGAGCAAAAGTATATTGCGATGTTACTAATTTAGTACATGCTAAAAAAGTAAATGAACTTGGTGCCGATGGTATTATTGCAGTTGGACAAGGTGCTGGCGGACATGCTGGTCCAAACCCTCTTCAATTATTAGTACCTGCATTAAGAAAAGAATTCCCAACACTACCCATTATTGCAGCTGGTGGAATAAGCACAGGCGATGGAATGTTATCGGCTCTAGTTTTAGGTGCATCTGGTGTTTCAATTGGAACAAGATTTATTGCTTGCGACGAAGCTCCAGTATCTTTCGACTATAAAAAAGCAATAACCGACTCTAAAATGGAAGATATTGTAATGACCGAAAGACTCTCTGGTACTCCTAGCTCAATTATTAATACCGACTATGCAAAAAAAGTAGGATACAAACAAGGTTACTTTGAAAAGAAACTATCAACAAATAAGCGAACAAAAAAATACTTTAAAATGCTTGTTCAATCTAAAGGAATGAAAAAGCTTGAAAAATCCGTAAAACCAGGAAACTATAAAAACTTATGGATTGCAGGAAAATCAGTAGAATTTATTGACGAAATAATTCCTATAAAAGAAATTGTGGATAAATTTAGAGTAGAATATCAAACTGCTGCTCATAAACTTAAAAACGAGTTGTAAATTTCAACACAAAATAGAACTTTATCAAAAAGGCTATTTCTCATAATGGGAAATAGCCTTTTTAAATTCTACTCAATAACTCAACAATATCTTACAAATCAAATTTCAACTTTTATTTTACTTGTAAAATAATAATAATAATAATAATAACAAAACCGACACCTTAATCATTTTTTTTTTA
>JAOZLS010000288.1 GCA_029934705.1 Bacteroidales bacterium
GTATAAATAAGGAGGGTTATGTCCTGCATTTACGTAATTAAGAGTTTTAGACTCATAGTTATATTTTCCTACAAAGAATGTAATAAATTTTTCGCCTTGTGCATTTTCAATTACAATTGCATTAAGTTTTTTTATAAGCTCAGGAAGACTTATTCCTGCATGTAAATATGCTTTAATACTTGCTTGAAAATTTGCCATTAATAATGCGGCGGACATACCTTTACCAGAGACATCGGCTATACAAAAGAAAAATTCATTTTTGGATAGTTGCTCGAAATCATAATAATCGCCACCAACTTCGAGGTGTGGTAAATAAAATGATTTAACTTTTAGAAATTCATTTTTTTGAAAATTATTTGAATCTGGAACAAGCATGTTTTGCATTTTTGATGCTAATTCCATTTCTTTTTTTATTCTTTCTTGCTTTAAATTTTCTTTATATAGCCGTTTATTCTCTATTGCAACAAAGATTATGTTCGTTACAGTTTGAATAAAATGTAAATGCTTAATTGTTGGACTTACTCCTTCGTTTTCTTCTTCAACATCGCCAATTAATACAAAAGCGATTGGCTTGGTATCATGATATACAGGAATTATAAAATCGTAGTTCGAAAGTTTTTTATTTTCAGATGATGAAATAAGAGTTATTTCGTCATAAATTAACAAATCTTTTTCTATAGAAATTTCATTAATGATATTAGGGTCTCCACCTGTTTCGAGAACTATTTGCCATTTTTCGGAGTATGCATAAACAATTATTTTCCCTAATTGCAGCTCATTTAAAAGTAGGTCATTATATTTTTTCAGTAAAGAATCAACTGGTAGTAGTAAATTTATGGCATTAGTAATTTCAAGAAGATATTCTAACTTAAAATTACAAAATTTCAATCTTTTTATAGATGATTTTGAGGCCATACTTTTATAATATTTATAATATTATTTAAACATTACAGTAAGAACAAAAATTCATCCAAAAGTTTAATTTTGAATGAATTTTAAATTCTTGATATATTATTTTACTCTTTCAGAGTAAGATCTTTCTCTTGTATCAATTTTAATTTTGTCGCCAATATTAATAAATAAAGGGACTCTTATTTCAGCACCCGTTTCTAATGTTGCAAATTTTAACGAGGTAGAAGAAGCTGTATCTCCCTTTAATCCTGGTTCTGTGTAATCTACAACTAGTTCTACAAAAGAAGGCAAGTCACATGACAATGCTAGTTCCTGTTCGGCATGAAAAACTATATCTACATTTTGTCCATCTTTCATTAAATCTTTGTTTTGTACAAAGTTTTCCTGAAGTGTAATTTGCTCATAGGTTTCTAAATGCATAAAAGTATAACCTAAATCGTCTTTATAAAGAAACTGATATGGTCGCTTTTCTATTCTTGCATCTACAAATTTTTGACCTGCATTAAATGTATTTTCTTTGGTTCTTCCAGTCGAAATACTTATCATTTTTGTTCTAACAAAAGCAGCTCCCCTACCCTTTTTCGAGTGTTGAAATGATACAATTGTAAATAAATCGTTATCGTATTCTATTGTTAATCCGTTTCTAAAATCTGATGTTGTAACCATTATATAAATAATTTATTTGAATTACAAAGATAGAAAAAATAGTGATACCCCAAATTACGAATTAAGAATTAATACATTATAAATTTTCTTTCAGCCTAAAAGTTATAATTTTTTCTTTTCCATTTCTCATTAAATTAATTTTTATTTTTTTTCCATCCTTAGTACGCATCAGTCCATTTATTTCTAAAACAGAATATTTATACGCATCTACACCGTTAATTTTCATTATTTGGTCGCCTAGTTTAATTCCTGCATTATATGCTGGCGAATTTTCTTGTAAATAAGTAACTGCATATATTGGCAATAATCCAAATACAGAACCAACTTCCATTCCAGCCATATTAAACTTGAACTTATCTTTGTAATTATGATTTTTTATAAATGTTATTTTTTTATTATGATAGTCTATAATTAAATCAAAGCGTCTAAGAAACTCTGCTCCAATACTTCCATCGCGTCCAATTATATCAATAGTTTTAGTATTTGATACCGAAACAGAATCAGGAAAGGAGGTTGTTACATTAAACATTTCGTATTTGCCTAGTTGTACTGCTTTAACTCTTCCTTGATAGCCAAAGATTTTACCACTTAAACCTTTTCCTAAAAATGAATATCTTTTATTATCGGGTAATATTACATTTTTATTATTTGTTAAAAAAAGCCACAAAGCATCACTAGAACCCGAATCTATAAGTAATTTAACATTAGACTTTACATTTTTTTCATTAGTAAAACTTAAAGTTATATACGGTTTTGATTTATGCATTGTTAGCGGAAAACTCTCTTGCCTTAAATATCGCCTAAGATATTTAAAACTCTCTGGCGATGAAAATTTCAATGTATTTTTAGAGTAATTTATTGTTACAATAAAATTCTCAAAAATATCAGCCCCTATCAGGCCATGAATATCCATTCCTAACTCAGCCGACAAGTCAAATTTATCATCTGTTATAATGAAGAAGTTAAAATTATCTCCTTTTATTCCATTCATATTTATTTTATTCCCATAGGAAAGATATACATCTAACTCGCCTTCTGTTCCTAAGCCTTTTACAGTTCGCTTTTGAGCAAACTTCAACATCAAGGAATCTTTTAAAGGTAACTTTGTTATTAAAGAAGTTTTTAAACCAGTGTCGAGAATAAAATTTAATGTATCCGACTCATTAATTTGAACTGGCACTATTATTAAATTATTTCTAAGTTTAAAATCAAACGAAACACTTTTACTTTTGGGGTTTTCAAAATACAATATATTATTTTGAGCAACCGTAATAGTTGAAAAAAGAACTAAAAAAAATATTGATATACATTGTTTCATAAAAAACCATTTTAAATAATAATAATAATAATAATAATAATATAGCAAATTGTGAACTAGCAATCAGGTAAAAACACCTGTTTGAGGCAATCTGACTATTCAGGTGTTTTCACATGCAACTACTCATGGCAATTCGATAATTTCAAAATTCCAACATAATTTCCAAGTTGAGCCATTTAGTATAACATAAAGTTACAACCATTTTAATTAATAAAACATGACATATATGATGAAAAAATTGTTATTTATCACTATATATTCTACTTTCATATTTTTGATTAAAAATAAACATAGATGGTATTAAATTATATATGGGTTGCATTTTTTCTTATTGCTTTTGTTGTTGCATTAGTTAAGCTAATTTTCATGGGCGACACACAAGTTTTCAGCCAAATGGTGGCTAGTACTTTTGAAATGTCTAAAACAGGTTTTGAAATTTCAATTGGACTTACTGGAGTTCTTACTCTTTGGCTTGGCTTAATGCGAATTGGAGAAAAAGGTGGCGTTATTGCTATGTTTTCTAAACTAATAAACCCTTTTTTTAGAAAAATTTTTCCTGAATTACCAAAAGATGACCCTGCTTATGGCTCAATGGTAATGAATGTTGCTGCAAATATGCTTGGACTCGACAATGCAGCCACTCCAATGGGATTAAAAGCTATGAAACAATTACAAGAAAGCAACCCTAAAAAAGACACCGCCTCCAATGCTCAAATAATGTTTTTGGTATTAAACACTTCTGGCCTAACATTAATACCAATAAGTATAATGGTTTACAGAGCTCAACTTGGTGCTGTTGACCCCTCGGATATTTTTATTCCTATTTTGTTAGCTACTTATTTTTCGACAATTGCTGGACTACTTAGTGTAGCATTTTTTCAAAAAATTAATTTATTAGATAAAACAATAATTGCTTATTTAGGAGGATTAACAGCCGTTATTATAGGCTTAATTTATTATTTACAAACTTTACCTAAAGATCAAATTACAGAAGTTTCATCACTAGCAAGTAATATAATATTATTTTCAATAATAGTAAGTTTCATCCTTTTAGCAGTAATAAAAAAAGTTAATGTGTACGAAACATTTATTGAAGGTGCAAAAGAGGGCTTTTGGATTGCAGTAAAAATAATTCCCTACCTAATAGCTATTCTAGTAGCAATTGGAGTTTTTAGAGCATCAGGCTCTATGGATTTTTTAATTGAAGGCTTTAGATGGATTTTTACTCAGTTACATGTGAATACAGATTTTGTTGAAGCAATACCAACAGCATTAATGAAACCACTAAGCGGAAGTGGTGCTAGAGGTATGATGGTTGAAGCAATGCAAACACACGGAGCCGACTCCTTTGTTGGAAGAGTAGCCTCAACAATACAAGGCTCTACCGATACTACATTTTATGTTATTGCAGTATATTTTGGTTCGGTTGGAATAAAAAATACCAGACACGCAGTTTCGGCAGGACTTATTGCCGATTTTGCAGGAATTATTGCAGCTATAACAATTTCGTATTTGTTTTTTCATTAATTTTACTTTACAAAATTAAAAGTCAATCACTTGCGCATGCAAGGTGTTTTCCACCTGACATCACGAGTCAAACACTTTTTATAAAACGTTAACTTTAAAACTAGTATTAACAAAATTTAGCCTATAAGAAAAAGCAAAAGGTATTCTAAGAGAAAAGCAAATAATTTTGTATAAATTTTTCAATACAAAGATAAATATTTCGTTAAAATCACAAAAACAACTATTGGTTACTAAAAAAAAGCTTAAATTTGTAAAAAAAACAATATTGTTATGCAAGGCAGAAGTTTAATAAAATTTGATTGGGCAATAAAAAGGCTATTAAGAAATAAAGCCGATTTTTCTGTGTTAGAAGGTTTCCTATCTGAACTTTTAAAAGAACAAATTATAATAGAAAGTGTTTTAGAAAGCGAAGGAAATCAACAGTCAGAAAGGGATAAATTTAACCGAGTAGATGTACTTGTAAAAAACTCAAAAGGCGAGCTTGTAATAATCGAAATTCAAAATCAAAATGAGTTTGACTATTTTCAACGCATGACTTATGGAACATCAAAGGCTATAACAGAATATTTGATGCTTGGCGAAAAATATAAAAACTTAAAAAAAGTATATTCAATAAATATAGTTTATTTTGATTTAGGGCAAGGCTTAGACTATGTTTATCATGGCAAAACAGATTTTATAGGAATTCATAAGTCCGATAAATTATTGCTATCAGCTAAACAATCGGAGATGCTTGGCAAAACCGAGCCATCAGAAATACTTCCAGAATATTACGTAATAAAAGTAAACCAGTTTGACGATATAGCTAAAGATAAATTGGACCAATGGATTTATTATCTTAAAAATAATGAAATACAAGACGATTTTACAGCTCAAGGTATAGACAAAGCAAGGAGACTATGGAGAATTGATAAATTATCTGAAACGGAACAAAAAAGATACTTAAAACATCTTGATAATCTTCACTATAAAGCAAGCATGGAGTGGACAATGAAAATTGAAGCAGAAGATAGAATCAAGAAAAAAAGTAAAGAAGAAGGACTAAAAGAAGGAATTGAGCAAGGAATTGAGCAAGGAATTGAGCAAGGAAT
>JAOZLS010000289.1:0-485 GCA_029934705.1 Bacteroidales bacterium
CTTGGCGTTTCAATAGGAACAGAAGAAGACAGTAAAGCTCTTAATCTTGAAAAACTTCGTTATCATAAAATTATAATCATGACCGATGCCGATGTGGATGGAAGCCACATTTCAACACTTATAATGACATTTTTCTTTAGATATATGAGAGAAATTGTAGAACAAGGGTATCTTTATCTTGCAACACCTCCATTATATCAAGTTAAAAAAGGACGTGAATCTAGATATTGCTGGTCCGAAGAGGAACGAGTTGACGCAATGGAAGAATTAGGAAAAGGAAAAGAAATTGGTTTACATGTTCAGAGATATAAAGGTCTTGGAGAAATGAATGCAGATCAACTTTGGGAAACAACAATGGATCCTGAAACAAGAACATTACAAAGAGTAATTATTGATAATGCTGTAGAAGTTGACCGTGTATTCTCAATGTTAATGGGAGACGATGTGCCACCAAGACGTAAATTTATTGAAGAAAATGCTACTTA
>JAOZLS010000289.1:495-5499 GCA_029934705.1 Bacteroidales bacterium
TATCGATGCTTAGTAAAAAAATAATTAAATATACAATCATCTCTTCTAAATTATAGGAGAGATGTTTTTTCGTTTTACAGGAAAAAAGATTAAATACAATTACAGATGAAAATTTCATACAAAAGTTTAAAAAAATATATTGATATAGATATAAATCCAAACGAATTATCTCTTATTTTAACCGATATTGGTCTTGAAGTGGAAGGTTTGGAAGAATATGAATCAATAAAAGGTGGTTTAGAAGGATTAGTTGTAGGCGAAGTTCTTTCTTGCGAAAAACACCCTAATGCCGACAAACTTAGCGTAACTACCGTAACTATTGGAAGTGGCGATGCTTTACCAATTGTTTGTGGTGCTCCAAATGTTGCTAAAGGGCAAAAAGTTGTAGTTGCTACTGTAGGAACAAAACTTTATATGGGTAGCGATTCAATTACAATAAAAAAAGGAAAAATTAGAGGCGAAGTTTCACTAGGAATGATTTGTGCCGACGATGAAATAGGACTTGGAGCATCTCATGATGGGATAATTGAGTTGCCACTTGATACAAAAGTAGGTATGCTTGCTAAAGATTTTTATAAAATTGAAAAAGATTATATTTTTGAAATAGGACTTACACCAAACAGAGCCGATGCTACATCGCATATTGGTGTAGCCCGCGATATTGCAGCATATTTGAAACATATTGGTAAAAATACCGATTATGTAAAACCAGATGTAACAACTTTTAAAGTTGATAATAATAATTTGAATATACCTGTTGAAATTATTGATACAGAGGCTTGTAATAGGTATGCAGGTGTAACAATTTCAGGAATTAAAGTAGGAGAATCGCCAGAATGGCTTCAGCAAAGCTTAAAATCAATAGGACTTACTCCAATAAATAATATTGTTGATATTACAAATTTTGTTCTACACGAAACAGGGCAACCTTTGCATGCTTTTGATGCTGATAAAATTTCGGGAAATAAAGTAATTGTTAAAACTTTAAAAGATGACACAATTTTTGTAACTTTAGACGAAGAAGAACGAAAATTAAAATCTTCAGACTTAATGATTTGTAACGAAAAAGAACCAATGTGTATTGCAGGAGTTTTTGGAGGTGCAGAGTCAGGAGTTACAAACGAAACTACAAATGTTTTTATTGAGAGTGCATATTTTAATCCCGTATCTGTAAGAAAAACATCTAAACATCATGCTTTACAGACCGATGCTTCTTTTAGATTTGAACGAGGTGTTGACCCAAATAATATTATTTATGCTTTAAAGCGTGCAGCTTTATTAGTGAAAGAAGTTGCAGGCGGACAAATCTCTTCTGAAATAGTTGATGTATATCCAAACCCAATTGATGATTTTAAAGTAGAATTAAAATACGCAAATGTTGATAGATTAATTGGTGCAAAAATTCCTCACGATACAATTAAGAATATCTTATTGGCTTTAGAAATGAAAATTACTAATGAAACCGATGATGTTTTATATCTTGAAATTCCTCCTTATCGAGTTGATGTTACACGAGAAGCAGATGTTATAGAAGATATTTTGAGAATATACGGATATAATAATATTGAAATGTCCGAAAAAGTAAATTCTACTTTGGCTTATGCTCCAATACCCGATACAAATAAAATTCGTAATACTATCTCGGACTTTATTTCGTCAAACGGTTTTGCAGAGGCAATGTCAAACTCATTAACAAAAAGTTCGTACTATAAAAATTCTGAAAGTTTTAAAGAAGAGGATTTAGTTAAGATTTTAAATCCTTTGAGTAATGACCTTAATGTAATGCGTCAGTCTCTTATTTTTAATGCTTTAGAAGCTGTTAAGAAAAATGTAAATTATAAAAGTACCGATATTAAATTATATGAGTACGGAAATATTTATAAATTCTTGAATAATGATATTTCAGAAAAACAAAAGAATTATTTTGAGGAAAGCCATTTAGCTATAACAATATCTGGTAATGATTTATCTAATAATTGGAATACAGAGGAAACAAAATCAGATTTTTATACATTAAAATCTATTACCGAAGCAATATTGCGAAGGTTATCTTTTAATGTTAATGAATTAAAAACTGACGATTCAAGTTCTGAAATATTCTCTAATGCAATTTCATACTCATTAAAAGGAAGTCATTTAGTTGATTTTGGTTCAGTGTCTAATAAATATTTGAGTATATTTGATATTGAACAACCAGTTTTTTATGCCGATTTTAATTGGGATAATATTATTAAATTATTACCCGGAAAAACTCAGTTTACCGAAATATCAAAATTTCCTACTGTAAAAAGAGACTTAGCTTTATTGGTTGATTCGGATATTAAATTTTCTCAAATTAGAGATTTAGCATATAAAACCGAAAAGAAATTACTTAAAAATGTAAAAATATTTGATGTTTTTGAAGATGATAAATTAGGAGATAATAAAAAATCCTATGCTGTTAGTTTTTTCTTACAAGATAATACTAAAACTTTGAAGGATAAACAAATAGATAAGATAATGAAAAAGTTTATTTATGTATTTGATAAAGAATTAAATGCAAAAATAAGATAAGTGATTTTAGTTTATCAAAAAGCTTCTAAATATGAATTTATATTTCATTTTTAGAAGCTTTTTTTTGAAATATCAATATAACTTTTAGATTTGGAATAATTTATTCAACAATAATTTTACTGGTATAGAGTTTATTTTCAACCTTAATTTTACATAAAATTAAGCCTTTGCTAATATTATTTAAAGTAGGAATTACAATATTATTATCTCCCGAGTTTACATTTTTAGTTGCTGAATAAATTATAGAGCCTTTAATATTTATAATAGAAATCTCAATATTTTGATTTTTTTCTGAATAGAAATTTATATTCAAATTGTCAGATGTCTTTGCTGGGTTAGGGTATATGCTGATATTTGTATTCTCAAGACTGCTTAATGAATTAGGCTGAATAGGAATTGGAAAATGTGCCTTGTATGCACTAAGCCCAAAAGTACCAATATACAACATTCTAGTATTATGGTTAAATTCCATTGCCATAATTGGAACGTTTGGTAATGAAGATGTTATAGATTCCCAGTTTTCGCCACCATCTTCGGTAATAAAAGCTCCAGCATCTGTTCCAATATAGTATGTACCTGCTACATCGGGGTCAATAATAATAACATTTACAGGTATTTCTGGCAAATTCCCATCAATTGCAATCCACGATAAACCAAGATTAGTCGATTTATAAATATGCGAAAAAGCTTCGTCAAACCTAAAACCAGAAACTGTTGCATAAATAGTATTTACATCAAAAGGGTCTGCTTTTACTCTAGTAATCCATCTGTTTGGTAAGCCCGAAGTTATGTCAGTCCAACTTGCTCCGTCGTTTGTTGTAATATTTACTCTACCATCAGCCGAGCCTGTAATAATAATATTGGGGTCTAATTTTGAAACGTCTATTGTTGTAAGTGTATGGTAACTTCCTTCGCCACCTTGTGTTAAATCGCCACTAATTGCCGACCATGAATCGCCTTTATTTGTAGATTTCTGAACTTGGTATGTTCCTAAATATAAAATATTAGGGTTTGTTGGATGTAAAATATATGGTGTTGACCAATTTGTTCTATCTCCATAAAACCCAATATATGTTTCGTAACCATTTTCAAATCTGTAAACTCCGCCCCATTGATATTCGCAATAGTAGGTGTTTGAATTTGTGTAGTCAATTAAACAGTACATACCATCGCCACCTAAAACTGCTTGCCAGTCATTATCGTTTCCTGTAGTTGTTTGTATTGAATTATTATCTTGTGTTCCACCTAGCAATCGGTTCGAGTTTAACGAGTCGAGAGCAATATCATAAAATTGTGTAAGAGGAAGGTTATTTACTTTTGTCCATGCTGAGCCATTATTTGTACTGTAATAAAGTCCTCCATCATTCCCATCCCAAATTTTATTATCTACAAAAATCATTGCGTGGTGGTCAACGTGCATTGAGCCAGAAGACTCAGACCAAGATGTACCTCCATTTTCGGTTCTGTAAAAACTTTGACCAAGTGCAAAAACACGATTTTCGTCTTGTGGGTCAACTCTAATTTGTCCAAAGTACCAACCAAAAGTGCTGTTCATGCCACTTAATGCTCCATCATTGGTTCTAGTCCAGCTTGTTCCGCCATTTGTTGTTTTATAAACTCTAGCACCTGTTTCAGTTTCATAAAAAGCATAAAGTACATTTGGGTTTGATTCGGCAATTGTAATACCTATTCTTCCAATATCCGTTCCAGTAGGTAAGCCCGAAGTTAGCTCAGACCATGTAGTTCCTCCATCGGTTGTTTTCCAAATTCCGGAGGTCTCGCCAAACGAGCGTCTGTAATTTAGTCCTCGATAGCGTTCCCACATTGTAGCGTATAAAGTATTTGGGGAGCTAGGGTGTTGAACAATATCCATTGCCGAGGTTGAATCGGTAAGGAAAAGTACCTTTTCCCAGTCTGTTCCACCGTTTGTTGATTTGTATATTCCTCGGTTTCCATTTTTAGAGAATAAGTTTCCGCAGGCAGCAACAAAAATATTTTCAGAGTTGCTATTATCAACAATAATTCGTCCTATGTATGCAGTATTTTCAAGTCCTATGCTTGTCCAAGAAACCCCAGCATCTGTTGATTTATATATTCCGCTACCTAAAAAAGTATTACTTGAAGCATTTGATTCGCCTGTTCCTGCATAAATAATATTTTCATTTTCGGGGTCAATAGCCATATCGCCAATTCCTATTGTTGGAATATCATTAAAAATATTTGTCCAGCTGTTGCCGCCATCTGTTGATTTTAGTATTCCGCCAGAAGCTCCTCCAACATATAATGTGTTTGGTGTATTTGGGTGAATCTCAATATCCGAAATTCGTCCTCCAATGTTTGTAGGACCTACTAACTCCCAATTAATATCTGTTCTTGTTGATTTTTGTGTTAAAGCTAGAGCAGATTTCATAGCTTTTAGGTAATTCTCGGTATTTAATGTAGCATAAGGGA
>JAOZLS010000290.1:0-2455 GCA_029934705.1 Bacteroidales bacterium
TCTTAAAATTATAAAAAAACAATCGAAATAAGTAAACGACTGCTTGATCCTGCAAAGTATAAGAATAACCCTAACGAATACAAGAATAGATCTGATAATAAATAACTAGGTGCAACCTTTAACAAATAAAGCAATCTATTAAACAAATAATTAAATTAACCCAAACTGTTTGTAATATTACAACAGTATAAATTAGATTAAATGAAAAAAATATTCACAGTTATATTTTTATTATTCTTAGTAAATATAACTTTTGCACAAACAGAAGAGTATTCAAAAATAATAATATATTCAAGTTCTTCTGAAATACAAAAACTTAGAGAAGTAGGAATTAGTTTGGAAGACATGTCTGGCAAACAAGATTTATACTATATCCTTGAACTATCAAAAAGTGAAATTCAAAAAGTAGAAAATTTAGGCTTACAATACGAAATATTAATTCGTGATTTAAGTTATTATTACAGCGAAAGATATGCAAATTCTGTAAATAAAAAGCCTGAAAACCTGAAATATGTAACACCCGAAAACTTTCACCTCGGCTCAATGGGCGGTTTCCTAACTCTTGACGAAGTATATGCCGAACTTGATGAAATGACTACACTTTACCCAAATTTAATTTCAATACGAGAGCAAATTTCAGAAACAACAACTATTGAAGGTCGAAATCTATATTACATTAAAATTTCAGACAATCCTAATGTAAATGAAGACGAAGCAGAAGTTTTATATACTTCGTTACACCATGCACGCGAGCCTCAATCAATGCAAGGAGTAATTTATTACATGTGGTATTTGCTCGAAAATTATGAAACTGATAGTGAAATTAAATATCTTGTTGATAATTTAGAAATGTATTTTGTACCAATAGTTAACCCTGATGGTTACGAACATAATAGGGCTACAGACCCAAATGGTGGCGGAATGTGGCGAAAAAACATGAGAGATAATGATGGTAGTGGAAGTTTTGAGGCTGAAGAAGATGGCGTAGATTTGAATAGAAACTACGGTTTTCAATGGGGGTACGACAATAATGGTTCTTCTCCTGACCCGAGTACACAAACATATAGAGGAACAGAAGCTTTTTCGGAAGCAGAAACTCAAATAATTAGAGATTTTTGTTTAGAACATAATTTCTTACTTGCACACAATCATCACACATATAGTAATTTAGTAATTATCCCTTATGGTTATGAAGAAATTAATACCGAAGACGATGATATTTTAAGAACCTACGCTTATATGATGGCATCTGAAAATGGTTATACTGTTGGACAAGGCTGGGAAATATTATACACAGTAAATGGCGATTCAAACGACTGGATGTATGGCGAACAAACAGAAAAAAATAAAATCTTTCCATTTACACAAGAAACAGGAAATAATTCAGATGGTTTTTGGCCAGAACAAAATAGAATAATTCCTTTATCGGAAGAAATGTATTTATCAAACCTATATTTAGCACGTTTTGCAACAGAATATGCAGAAATATCTGATGGTGCATCGGCATTTAAACCTCGTTCAGATTATTTACAGTTTGATTTAAAAAGATTTGGACTCAATGGAGATGGAAATTATAATATAGAAATTACTTCTGAAAATAATGTTTTTTCTTTTATTCAAGCTCCTATTTCAATGCAACTTAACGATGTTTTAGAAACAAAAACAGATTCTTTTGGCTACGTACTAAGCCAAGATGTTAATTATGGCGACGAATTTTCTTATACAATAACAGTTACTGCTGGTGAATATAGCGTTTCAAAAACTTTTACAAAGCAATTTTATGAAACAGAAATTATTATATCCGATGATGGTAACAGCATTGATAATTGGACTACTTCAAGTTGGAATATTACTGATGAAACCTTTGTTTCGTCAACACACTCAATTACTGACTCTCCCTTAACTGATTATTCTAACGATGCAAATAGTACAATTACATTAACTAATGCAATAGACTTAACTGATATAAATAACCCTACACTCACGTTCTGGGCAAAATGGGATATTGAAAATGATTGGGATTATGTACAACTTTCAATTTCAACCGATGATGGTAGTACATGGATACCTCTTTCAGGAAATTATACAAATTTAGGAACTGGAAGTTTTCAACCTCAAGGCGAACCATTATATGATAACTCAACTGCAAATGCTTGGGTAAATGAAGAAATTGATTTATCTTCTTACATTGGCGAAAGTGTAAAATTCAAATACCAACTAGTTAGTGATGGTGCAGTTACTTTAGATGGTTTTTACTTTGACGATTTTCAAATTATTAATTTATTGGCAACACCTAGTGGAGTAAACATAAACTCTGAAACTGAAATTTCACTTTATCCAAACCCAGCAAAAAACTGTTTTTTCATATCAAATAAAAATTTGGATATAAATAGTATTTCAATTATTGATATTAATGGTAGAAAAATAAAAAACATAATACCAACAAAAAAAATAG
>JAOZLS010000290.1:2465-5468 GCA_029934705.1 Bacteroidales bacterium
ACTGCGACGAAATTCCATCAGGAATATATTTTGTTAAATTATTTTCTAATAATTTAGTTTATACTAAAAAGCTTATAATAAAATAATATCTGAAAAGTTTATTTAAACGAAAAAAAGAGACTGAAAAAATCAGTCTCTTTTTTGATTTAAGCAACTTCAATTCTAAGAAGTCTTACAAAAGTGTTAGCATATTTACTTATTTGTAAATTACTGATTAATTTAATTTAGCACAAGTGCGTAAGCAACACTCCAACTAACGCTATGTGCAGGCATTAAATAGGTCTTATACCTTATATTATCATTAAATGCTTCTTATCTGTAATTTTTTCACAATAATCACAGCGTAAAGCGATTTCTTTTGAGTTAATAACTGTAAATTTAGTTTGAATGTCTTCATGATTAGTAATACATTTAGGATTTACACATTTTGCAATTCCTTTAACTGTACTATTCGGAACTTTAATTTCACGTTTTTCCGACACCTTAAAATCTTTAATAATATTTAATTTAGCTTCTGTCGTAATTAAAGCAATTTTATTAAGGTCTCGATCTTCAAAATAAGTATTTGATATTTTTATTACTGCTTTTTTTCCTAGTTTTTTACTCTCCAAATTTGTTCCAAAAGTCATTGGAGAATTTATCTTATCTAAGTTTAAAATATTAATTACAGTAAAAAGATATTCTGCTGGAATATGGTCAATAACAGTTCCATTACGGATAGCACTAACCAATAATTTTTTTTCGTTTTCCATTGTTTAAATTTTATTTGTTCAAAATTAGTTTTTATTTCAGGTATAATACTAATATTTTTTCAAAGGGTATTTTGATATTAATTCGGTATTAAACCTAACATTAAAGCCATAATTGCCTGTCGAGTATATACACCATTTTTGGCTTGCTCAAAATAGTAAGCTTTCTCGTTACTATCAACATCTGTATCAATCTCATTTACACGTGGTAGCGGGTGTAATATTTTAAGATTATCTTTAGTGTTTTTCAACATTTTATTCTTCAATACATAAGTATTTTTCGTTTTTTCATACTCCATCAAATCTGTAAATCTTTCTTTCTGAACTCTTGTCATATAAATAATATCAGCCTGACTAATAATATCTGTAAAAGTCTCATGCTCAAAGTATTTTATCCCGTTGCTGTCTAAAAATAACTTATATTCTTCGGGTATTCTTAACTTTGGGTGCGAAATAAAATTAAATGTTGGATTGTAATGTGCCAATGCCATTAATAGCGAATGTACTGTTCGCCCATATTTTAAATCACCCACCAAAAAAATATTCAAATTTTCAAGTGTTCCTTGAGTTTTTTTAATTGAATAAAGATCTAATAATGTTTGAGTTGGATGTTGATTTGCACCATCTCCCGCATTAATAATTGGCACATCCGAAACTTCCGAAGCATATTTTGCACTGCCCTCAAGCGGATGCCGCATAATAATTAAGTCGCTATAATTTGCAACTGTTTTAATAGTGTCCTTTAATGTTTCACCTTTTGAAACACTAGAGCTCCCTACTTCTGAAAATCCTACAATTCTTCCACTTAACCTATTTATTGCACTTTCAAAACTTAACCTTGTTCTGGTTGAAGGCTCAAAAAACAGTGAGGCAATAACTTTGTTTTCTAAAATTCGTTGGTTTGGATTCTTTTCAAAAATCTCTGCTACTCGTAAAATTTCTTCAATTTCCTCGGTAGAATAATCATTGATTGATACTAAACTTTTGTTTTTCATTGCTTTAAGAACGTTTTATATTAATTATAAAAAAGAATGAATTTTAGATGAAGGCATAAAAAAACCCGTCAATAATATTGACAGGCGTACAACTGGTTGTATTAAACTTTCTATTATATGTAATTTCTTTTCCGACATCTCGGGGTACAAAATTATGAAAGAAATATTTAATAATCTAATATTTCGCAAATTCTTTTACATTTTTTTCAAAAGCAATTTATATAGTTTAATTGTATTTACAATATCACTCTTCATAATTGTCTCATTACTAGAGTGAACATTGTTTACTGGTGGTCCAATAAAGCACCAATTTATGGGATAAGCAGTTCGCTGAATTGCAGTTCCATCGCTTCCTCCAGTTTCTTCAACTTCTAATTGATATTTAATACCTGAATCTTCAATTATCGAAAATATTTTATCGATATAAACCCTGCGTGGAATGCCAGAATCTCTTAACGAAACGGCTGGTCCGCCTCCATGAACGACTCCATTAGTTACCCACGTAACATCTAGAATAAGAGCTTGTTGTACATTACAATGCTCGTAAATATATTTCGAAATAATTTCGGCTCCTCCACCTCTATGCTCTTCGTAAGTGGTAAATGCAATTACTCCATTTTCTAGTGTTTCAGCTAATTTCAACGCAGCATAAACTCCAATTCTATTATCTAAGTATGGTGATAAAATAAAATCCTCGTCTTCTTTAAAATCTGGTTTATAAGTAAGACTAGTGCCTGGGATAATTTTACGATGAAAATTATGTTCAAAGAAATAATCGGCAGTATCTACTTCTAAAACACATTCTATTTTACCTAATTTATCAGTTCCACAAATAATATCGCCAGTTTTTCCTGCAGGACCACCTATCGGAATTAATTGTTTATCATATCTTACCGTAAAGCCTGTAGTATCGACATGTGCAAAAATAGCTGTTGTTGGTTTTCCAAATTTCAGAACAATATTATCGTGAAACTCATTACCAAAGAAAATCTCAGGTTTTACTTTCCACTTTTTGCTATTTTTTACAATATAGTATAATATATATTCAGCAATCTTATTTTCTTCGCCCGATGGCGAATGTATTTTACTTAAATCTTTTAAAAGTTGCATAAATAATATATTTAAAAATGAAAACACCTCGTGAGGCAAAATTATTTTATAAAATGGTTATTTATAATAATTAGTTATCAAATTTTAATTGATTTGCATCTAAATTATTTTTATCTGATATAACATTTCGCCCTAATTCTTTTTCGGTT
>JAOZLS010000291.1 GCA_029934705.1 Bacteroidales bacterium
AAATTATACTAAAGTGCTTTAATAATTAAGTATATAAAAAACAAAAGTAAGCTTTTAAAACATATATAAATATAATTTCTTTAAATATAAATTTTATAAGTTTGCTGAAAAATATAAATAATGAAAATATTAATTACAGGTGCAACAGGTTCTTTAGGTGCATACTTAACAAAGTATTTATCCGAAAAAGGACACCAAATTATTGCAAGTGGAAGAATTGAGACTCCTCCTAAAAACCTTTTAAAATATGCCGAATATTTAAAGGCTGATATTACAAAGCCCTTTGATTTTCCCGAGGTTGATGTTATTATACACACTGCTGCTGTTTCCGATGATAATGTGGAACTTAACGCCTTATTACCAACAAATGTAACTGGAACAGAAAATATTATTAATGCGACAAAATGGTGTAAAAAGTTTATTCATATTTCATCATCTTCAGTATATGTGCCTTCCAACGAACTAATTACCGAAGACATGACTGGCGATAAAAATAAAATGAAACTTTCTGCTTATGGAAGGTCTAAATTATTAACAGAAGAGATTCTTCTTGAGAAATCAAATTACGAATCGTGTTTTATACTGCGTCCTAGAGCTTTGTATGGTGTTGGCGATAAAAAAATTCTACCTAGACTTTTAAAAATGGAGCATAAAAATATAATAAAGCATCCTGGCAAAATGGATATAAGTGTTTCAATGACAGAATATTCAAATTTAGGACATGCAATTGATCTTTGTATTGATTCTGATAAGAAAGGGGTAAATACTTATAATGTTGCTGACGAAGAGCCTTATATATTAATTGATGTAATAAAAAAACTAACGACTGCAATTTATGAAGGTGAACTTAAAATGAAAGAAATTCCTATTTGGATTCCTAAATTAATGTCTGTTTTTAAAATTGGAGGTATAACTCCTTTGCTTATACGAGGATTAACAATGAATATGGCTTTGGATATTTCCAAAATAAAGGAAGAACTTGGCTATTTGCCACAAAGTAATTTAGATAATTCACTCAATGAAATTGCAAGTTGGGTAAATAATATTGGTGGAGTTTCAAAATTAAAGAAAGCCGAAAACTATTTAGCTTGGGAGATATAATCATAAGCTAAACAAAAAAGAGCCACTTTATAAATTAATAAAATGGCTCTTTTGGTTTATTATTTTGAAATTATTTTTTCATTTCGTCAGTAACTTCAATTTGTTGTCCGTCTTTATTATACACTACAATAAAAGCATCAGGAGCATTTGACAAAACATTATTTTTTAATGTTAAAGCATCTGCATAAGAAGTAAAGCTTCCAACTCTATATTTATAATATCCATCATTTTTCAATTTTTCAATTTTTGAAACATCCGAATAAAATCTTTTTTGCTTAGTTTTTGAAAGAGGAAATCGTGATGCTGCAATTTGAACTTTAAAAGTATATCCTAAATTTTGCTGCGATGCAGCCATCTGTCGTTGTTTTTCTTCTTCAGCTTTAATTTTAGACATATTTCTACGTGCATCCGAAACATATTTTCCTGAGGGAAATTGATCTATATAATCTTGATATGCTAATTCTGTGTTTGCTTCTAATGCATTTCCCCATGCAAGTTTATCTTCTTCTTCGGCTCTTTTCTTTTTGTCTTGATTAAGAATAATTTCCAAAGCACTAAATTGCTTATTAAGTGCGTCTTCTTTCAAAGAACGAGATTTTGATACTGCTGTATTCAAGTTCTTAGATCGTATTTTTTTTAATTCTTTCTTATTATCTTTTATTTTATCAAATGACTTCATTTTATCTTCAGCTTCGCCTAATAGTGCTATAGCATCATCATTTAACTTTCTATTTTTTTCTTCATCTTCGCTAAAATAGTATTCATTTTCGGTTATCACTTCGGTATAAACCCCTACTACACTTTTATAAGCTTTTAAATATTTTTTTTCAGCATATATTCTTAATTTTTTTGCTTCTGTTGTTTTTTTATCGTATTTCTTTCTTTTTTTCTCTTTTTTAGAGTTTTTCAAAGATTCGTATTTTTTTTCTATAGCTTCGGCAGCATCTATACTCTTTTCTGCCTTTTTTACATCAGCATCTGCTTTTTGAATTACACCTGCCTGTGCTTCAGTTAATCTTCCTTCAATACCTGGATATATAAAATCTTGAGCAAAAAGAGTGTTTGCTACAAAAAGAAAGAATATAACGATTACAAAATTTTTAAATTGATTCATTTGACTATTATTTTGGTTTAAATTTATATTTTTAATTACAATTATTTTGCCAAAGTATGAAATTTGACAACTTTTTTTGTCATAAAGTAAACAAATAATATTTATTTTTACATTTTATATCCATATAACAACTTATATTACACGTTTATTTCAATCTTTCAGGATTTTTATTTACAAAATCACTCCAATTTTTATATGATTTTTTTTTTCCTACTACTTTTGATTTATAAAAATGACATACAGCCGCTGCTAAACCATCTGTTGCATCATCTTTTTCTGGTAATTCTGTAAAATTTAATATGTTTTTCAAAAATATTGCAACCTGCTCCTTTGATGAACCACCATTACCTGTTACAGACATTTTAATTTCTTTAGGCGAATATTCAAAAACTTCTAGTCCTCCTTCAATTGCAGCAGCTATTACAACTCCTTGAGCTCTTCCCAGCTTTAACATAGATTGTACATTCTTTCCGAAAAAAGGTGCTTCTACCGATAATTCCTGAGGTTTATAAGTATCTATTAGATATTTTGTGCGTTTGTAAAGAATGGATAATTTGTCGTAATGACTTTTAATTTTTGACAAATCAATATAACCCATATTATCAAGTACTGGTTTATTATTAATTATAGTAATAATGCCATATCCTGTAAATGCTGTACCTGGGTCGATTCCTAAAATAATTCTTTCTTTTTTCAAACTATGATAAATTGTATTTTACGACAAAGTAAAGTAATAATATTTAAAATGAAATTTTATTTTTTCTTACTCAGTTTTATTTGCTTAACAAATATGCTTGAAACTATTAATACTAAGCCAATATAAGTGGTATAATATATTTGTTCGTGCAATATAAAATAAATAAATATTAATGCTAAAAAAGGTGATAAAAATACTAAATTGCTTATTTCATCATTCCGTTTAGATAGTTGCATTGCCTTCATCCATAAGAAAAAGGTTATACCCATCTCAAAAAAGCCAACATATATTGAGGCTATATAACCATAATTTTCGATTGGTTTAAATTCTGAAAAAATTAAAACATAAATGAAAGTATAAAATACTCCGAATAAAAAATTATAAAACAGTTTTACAATTTCTGGTCTTTTATCTTTTTGGGTAAAAATCCAATATAATGCCCAAATAATACTACTTGCCGAAGCTAAAATAACTCCTAAAGGGTTTTCAATATTAAAACCAAAAATATCGCCCCTTGTAGAAATTACATATACTCCCACAAAACCAATTATTGCTGAAATAACACTTTCTAATTTTAGTTTTTGCCCTAATAAAGGAACAGATAATAAAATTAACATTATTGGCCACAAATAGTTTAAAGGTTGAGCAATTTGTGCTGGTAGCATTGAGTATGCTTTAAACAAAACAATATAATACAAAAATGGATTCAAAAAACCATTTATTGCTGATGATTTTAAACCTTTAGCATCTAAGTTTAAAATATTTTTATAGTCTCCTGTAAAAAAGGATATAAAACCGAGTACAACAATTGCTGTTATACCTCCTATAAACAACAGCATTTCTGGTGTCATGTACCTTAACGAAACCTTAAATGCTGTAGCTACTGTTGACCAAAGCAGAATTGCTGATAGAGCATAAGTATATGATTTATTCTTGTTATTCATTGTAAACTAGCTCATTGTTTTTCTTACTGCATCCTTCCAGCCTAAATATAACTTTTCTCTACTTTCGTCATCTATTTCAGGACTAAATTTACTTTCAATTTCCCGAGTTTCTTCTAATTGTTTTGCAGACCAAAAGCCTGTTGCAATACCTGCTAAATAAGCAGCTCCCAAGGCTGTTGTTTCTACAATAATTGGTCTTATAACATCTGTATTTAAAATATTAGACTGGAATTGCAATAAAAAGTCATTTACTCCTGCACCTCCATCAATATTTAATTCTTTTAAATTTATGCCAGAGTCGTTTGTCATTGCCTCTAAAATATCCCGTGTTTGGTAAGCTAGTGATTCTAAAACGGCTCTAACAATATGTCTTTCGTCAATACCTTGGGTTAACCCCAAAATAGCACCTCGTGCATCCATATCCCAATATGGAGCCCCTAAACCTGAAAATGCTGGCACAAAATAAACTCCCTCATTTGATTTTGCATCTTCAGCCATTGCTTGTGTTTCTTTTGCCGATTTTATAATTTTTAATCCGTCTCGCAACCATTTTATTGCTGCTCCTGCAATAAAAACGCTTCCTTCAAGTGCATAAGTTACTTTGCCATTTAGTCCCCAAGCAATTGTTGACAATAATCCCGATTTTGATTTAATAATATTTTCGCCTGTATTCATTAACATAAAACAGCCAGTACCATAGGTGTTTTTAGCTTCGCCTGGATGAAAACATTGTTGCCCAAATAATGCTGCTTGCTGGTCGCCTGCAATTCCGGCAATAGGGATTTCTGTACCAAATAGTTCAACAGCTGTTTTTCCGTATATTTCAGAAGAATTTCTTACTTGAGGAAGCATTTTTTCGGGAATATCTAATTTTTCAAGAATAAATTTATCCCATTCTAAAGATTTAATATTATAAATCATTGTTCGTGAGGCATTTGAATAATCAGTAATATGAAGTTTACCTCCTGTAAGTTTCCAAATTAACCACGAATCTACTGTTCCAAATAATAAATCACCTTTTTCAGCAGATTCTCTAGCTCCTTCAACATTATTTAGAATCCAATTTATTTTTGTTGCCGAAAAATATGAATCAATTTTTAAACCTGTATTATTAGAAATATATTCTTCTAAGCCCTCATTCTTAAGCTGTTTGCAATACTCAGATGTTCTTTTATCTTGCCAAACTATTGCATTGTAAATAGGTTCACAAGTGTATTTATTCCAAAGAATTGTTGTTTCTCGTTGATTGGTAATTCCAATTCCTGCAATTTCTTCAGGTTTAATTTGAAGTTTTGTTATTAGTGTTTTGGCTGTTAAAAATTGAGTTTCCCATATTTCGTGTGGGTTATGCTCTACATGCCCTACCTGCGGATAATGTTGTTTAAATTCAACCTGCTCTATTCCTAATATTTTTTGGTTTTTATCAAAGATTATTGCTCTGGAACTGCTTGTTCCTTGGTCTAATGCAAGAATATACTTTTTTTCCATAATAACTTATTTTGATTCTATCATGAGTTTTGTGGTAAAAATAAAAAAAACAATCAATATTCAATATGTCCTTCCCTGAAATAGGTTGTCCATAAATTGACTATTTTATATGGAAACA
>JAOZLS010000292.1 GCA_029934705.1 Bacteroidales bacterium
CACTTCATGTCTTCAATTTTTTGAAAACTACGATATGTTTCAGTGCATGCTGAAAATGAAACGATTATTAGAATTATAAAAATATTTTTTTTCATGGTTCTTTTTTTTTGTGAAATGTTCTTGCAAGATATAAAAAAAACAACTTCAAAATTAATCAAAGTTGTTTTTTTTAATATATCACGCTCCATTTTTAAATCTCTTAATTCTTTCTTTAGAGTTTTAAGTTCTTGTTCTTCTTTTGAAAGCTCTTGTTTTTTGCTGAAATCTCCTAATTTAACTTCATGTTCTCACCACCAGCGTCTTATCATACGATCTTTCAAATCATACTCTTCGCTGATTTATTTTGCTTCTTCTTGATTTTAATCGCTCGGCTATCATAACTTTAAAATCATTTCCATGCTTTTTTTCCATAATACAAAGATAAGTTTTGGATTCTAAAAAAACGTACCGTCAAATATAGACATTCTACTTTCGTTCTTAATAAATAAAAAAAGCGGTACATATAAAATATTTGTACCGCTTCTGTAAATTATTAGATTTACAATAAACTTTTAAATCTAGGTCTTTTAGGGGTTGTGTTCCCTAGTCGGGCACGCTTGTTTGCTTCGTAATCACTAAAATTTCCTTCAAAAAATACAATTTCACCTTCGTCTTCATAAGACAGAATATGAGTAGCAAGACGGTCAATAAACCAACGGTCGTGAGAAATGACAAGCACGCATCCTGCAAATTTTTCTATTGCTTCTTCCAAAGCTCTTAGTGTATTTACATCTATATCGTTTGTTGGCTCATCCAGTAAAATAACATTTCCGCCTTCTTTTAAAGTAAGAGCTAAGTGTAATCTGTTTCTTTCACCACCCGAGAGTGTCTCTACTTTTTTCTGTTGGTCGCTTCCCGCAAAATTAAATCTGCTTAGATATGCTCTCGAATTTAGTTCTATATCTCCAACTTTAATAAAATCAGAACCTCCGCTAATTACTTCAAAAATTGATTTTTCAGGTACAAGATCTCTGTGTGTCTGATCAACATAAGCGAGTTTTACGGTACTGCCTAATTTTATTTCTCCGCTGTCAGGAGTTTCTTCTCCCATTATCATTTTAAATAGAGTCGATTTTCCTACACCGTTAGGTCCAATAATTCCTACAACGGCATTTCTAGGAACAGAGAGGTTAAACTTATCAAATAATAGTCTGTTGTCGAAACCTTTAGATAAATTAGTTACTTCAATTACAGAATTGCCTAAACGATCTCCTGGTGGTATAAAAAGTTCGAAACCTGTTTCTTTTTCTTTTGTTTCGACATCGTTCATTTGTTCATAAGCATTTAATCTTGCCTTTCCTTTTGCTTGACGTGCTTTGGCTGACATTCGAACCCATTCCAGCTCTCTTCTCAGTACTTTTTGTCTCTTAGTTTCTGATTTTTCTTCATTAGCTAGTCTTTTCGTTTTTTGTTCAAGCCATGAGCTATAATTACCTTCCCAAGGAATCCCTTCTCCTCTGTCGAGTTCTAGTATCCAACCTGCAACATTATCAAGAAAGTATCTGTCATGAGTTACCGCAATTACGGTACCTGGAAAAGACTTTAGGAATTGTTCCAACCAATGAACACTCTCTGCATCCAAATGGTTTGTAGGCTCATCGAGAAGTAAAATGTCAGGTTTACTCAACAATAATCTGCATAATGCAACTCTTCTTCTTTCACCACCGGATAGAACTGATACTTTAGTATCATTGGGAGGACAACGAAGTGAGTCCATTGCTAAATCAAGAGTATGGTCAAGATCCCATGCATTAAGATTATCCATTTTCTCTAATAAATTACCTTGTTTATCAATGGCTTTCATCATTTCGTCATCACCCATAGGCTCCGATAGTTTTGCGGTAACTGCTTCGTACTCGGCAACAACATCGGCAATATGCTTAACGCCTTCTGAAACAATTTCTTTTACGGTTTTACTTTCATCAAGCACAGGCTCTTGCGGTAAGTACCCAATTTGGTATTCCCTATCGAAAACAACGCTTCCGATATAATCTTCGTCAAGACCAGCTATTATTTTTAGAAGACTTGATTTTCCTGAACCGTTCAAACCAAGAACGCCTATTTTTGCTCCGTAGAAAAACGAAAGCCAAATGTTTTTTAGGACTTTTTTATTTGGAGGATAAATCTTGCTAACTCCCTCCATTGAAAAAATTATATTTTTACCAGACATTTTGAATCTTTTTTGTTATTATTTTCTAATATATAAAATCCAAAGATACTCTCTTTTATGTGTAGATGAAAACTGTATTGGAATATATTTTAAAATTATTTATTACAGGGATTTTAAAAGAAGCATTTCAGATAAAGTTTATATTGAAAAGACAAGATATTTCTAAAAAGTAGTTTCTGCTGATTACTTATTAATATTCTTTATATTTTTTAATAAAAAAAGGACCAACACAAAAGTATTAGTCCTTAATTTACAATTAAAAAAATCTAACCAATTAATTATAAAACATTAAAATAAAGAGACGTAAGCCTGAGTATTGCTTATACACCCCTGTACAACAAACGGCTTACGTTCTCACTTTCGGAAACAAAACACGAAAGTCTTTAATTTCCTTTTTTTACTAACAAATTTAACCCAAATCATTTTTCAATAATTTGAGTTTATCTCCGTTTAATTTATTTTTTCGTAATTAATAAATAGCTTGTTTGTTTATTAACCGCTTTTGTTTTATTTTTGTTCGTTTTTGGAATCAAAATAATTAAAAAAATAAAAATTGATACAAAAACAAAAATATCAAAAAAGTATAATTTTTGTTTCATATAGTTTACAGTTTGTAAATAATTCTTGACAAAAATTGATATAATTTTTTACATAACCAAATATAATTCAATTAATTTTACAATTTATTTAAAGTATTATGAGAGTTAAACTATTTTTACTTGCTGGTTTACTGGCTATTTCAAGTTTTTATGCTTGCAACGACTCAGATGAATTTAAGAAATCTGACACAGGTTTAGAATACAAAATTATTACGGAAGGTACAGGAGATTCAACCCTTAGCGTTGGTCAGATAGCCGTTTTAGAATTAAAGTATTTTACTTCTAAGGATTCCCTCCTTTTTGATTCAAAAGAAAGTCCAACAAAGTTTATGCTTAAAGTTGAAAAACCGTCTCACCAAGGAGGTTCAATCGAAGAAGGATTTACATTAATGAAAGTTGGTGATAGCACACAATTTTTAATTAGCGCAGACTCATTTTTTATTAAAACTAGAGGAATAAAAACACCTATGTTTATTGAAGATGGAGAGAAATTAAGATTTGATGTGAAAATAATTTCGACAATAACTGAAGAGGAAATTCAAGCTGAAAGAATGAAATTAGACCAAGAGAAACAACTTGAAGAGCAAAAAATTATAAATGACTATATTGCAACTAATAATATTACAGTTGAGCCAACTCAAAGTGGATTATACATAATTCCTATTGAAAAAGGAAATGGCAAAAAAGTTGAAGCAGGACAAGTTGCTGTTGTACATTACACAGGAACATTAACTAATGGACAAGTCTTTGATTCTTCAGTTCAAAGAGACGAGCCTTTTGAATTTCCTTTAGGTCAGCACAGAGTAATTCAAGCTTGGGACGAGGCCGTTGCTACAATGAGAGTGGGAGATAAAATAAAAATCGTTAGCCCTTCAAACTTGGCTTACGGAAGCAGAGGCGCGGGAGGTATGATTGCTCCATTTTCTACTTTAGTTTTTGAAATAAAGCTTATTGGTATAAAATAAAAATAAAAAACTTGCTTATTAGAACTGATTCGGATAAATTTGTATTTGTTAAATACATTTTAATCCGAATCATTTTTATTTAAACTAATATAAATTTATGGACTTTAATAAAACAAATCAAAAAGTAAAACTTGCAAACCTTATATGGATATTTCTATTGTCAGAACTGTCAACCCTTGCACTTATTGCATATTTTATGTTTTACCCACAAGAGCAGCCAGTAAAAAGTAGCGACATGAATTATATATTCTTAAACTTTTCATATATAGTAGTAATTGCATCAATAATTATTTCATTTTATATTAATAATAGAATGGGGGCTAAAGCAAAAAAAGAAAAAACAAGAGTTAGGCAAGTTCAATTATTTTTTAATTCTGTAATTATTAGATTAGGAATATTAGAATTAGCAGGAATAATTTTATTAGTAGCATTTTATTTTAGTAAACAACTAGAACCATTGTATATGTTCGGAATTGTATTTGTAGCTATTTTGCTCTCAAAGCCATCATTGCATTCTTTAAATAAAGATTTTTCTCCTGAGTTTGAAGAACAAAGTAGTATTATTTCTGAACCTGATGATTCCGAGAATTATTAAAATATTAATATCATTTAAAACTAGAGAAACATGAGATTTTCGAGTAATAAAAACGAACAAAATATTAAAAACAAATATCAACGAAATAGGTTTGAGTTTGAAGGAAAACTTGATACAAGCATTAAAACAAATAATATTTCATTATTAATGAAAATTAGTGTTTCATTATCAAACGTATTGGCATTAATAGGTCTTGTTTTTACTGCAATAGGCTTAACAATGACATTTTCTGTTTTATCATTTATGGATTTAAGTGTAAATTCCATACCCGACGATTCCCCTATTATTGAAGGTGAATTAATTTCAGTAAACCCGACAAATACTACTATTAATGAGAAATTAATTTATGAATATAACTATATTTTTAATTCAGCAAATGGTAAAACTTATTCTGGAGCATCATATTTGAATAAAGAACAAATATTTACTGATAATAAAGTTCAAGTAAAATATAATAGTACTAAACCTGAGAACTCATGTATTATAGGCATGGAAACAAGCACTTTCCCTGTTTGGATGTTGTTATTTGTAATCGTTTTTCCAATTATAGGATTTCTTCTTTTATATTTTGGAGTTAAAAAAGGAATAAAAAATATTAGAATACTTCAATTTGGAAAAATTGCACTAGGAACTTATAATAGACGCGAAACAACAAATGCCTCGGTAAATAATCGTCCTGTTTATAAATTTTACTTCGATTTTATAGCACACGATAATAATTCATATATAGCAACTGGCGAAACATATAAAGTTCATAAAGTAAGAGATGAAGAGCGAGAGCCTGTAATTTACAACTCAGTAAATCCAGAAGAAGCCGTAATTATTGATACATTACCAAGAATGGTTAGGCGTTACTTCAAAAACGATATATATAAAATTCAAAATGTGTAATTTTAACACCTTATAATATAACAAGCAACATCCACAATCTTAAATAAAATATAAAATGTCCGTTCATAAAAAAGCACGAAAAATAACAACACATGTTTTAAAAGCAATGAAACTAAATGGCGAAAAAATTGCCATGCTAACTGCTTATGATTATTCTACAGCCAAAATAA
>JAOZLS010000045.1 GCA_029934705.1 Bacteroidales bacterium
ATAAAAAACACGAATAGGAGCCATTCCAATTACTCTAACTTCCATTACAGAACGTTGCTTATCAAAGTACCACATTTCCTTTATCAGTAGTTCTTTTACTTGACTCATATCAGCTTTATTCTTTGCTATAATTGGAATTGTCTCACCTGTTTCTGGGTCAATGTCAAAAGTTGTATCAACCTCTGCACCAAATCTACTATCAATATCCTTCATTGTATATTGTGTTGTAAATTCATCAGATGAAAAAGGAGTTAAACTTTTGTTCTTAATACCAAACATTATTAACTGAATAAGACTTTTTCTGTCCTCCATTTCTTCAGTTGGGTAATACAATGGTAAATTAAGTTTCTCGGTAAGATTTAGTCTTCTCCAAATAACTTTTGACCACATTACATCAGCTTCTCTTACAAATTGATAAGGAACTGGTTTTCTTCCTTGATTTATGTGTTGTTCATAAATACCAGTCATTAATTGAGCTTGAGTATCTATTGAGATAGACATAAAAAAGAACATCCCTATTAGGAAAAACAATACTTTTTTCATAAAAATTTATTTTTTTTGCGAATAAATTGTATCGAAACTGAGTTTCAAGCTAATTTATTCTATTTCTAAAATTTTGCTTTTATAGATAACGCAAATTAAAGCAAAATTATTTTAATAAAACAAGTATTTATATTAAAATCGTAAATGTCTATTAAGACATTTACGATAATAATTAAATATTTGGGTAATATTTTATTTCAATTTAAGAACAACATCATTAAGTTTTCTAGTATCACCACCTGGTCCTCTAGCCTTTACGCCCTCAATAATAACTCTTGTCTTTCGTTTCGTTTTTCGTATTAAGTTTTTCTGGCGTTGTGTAAAATTACCACTTGTAGATCTTTCAGTTTCATCAAAACCTCCAATATTACAAGTAACATCAAACTGTATAACTCTAAATTTTAAATCAAAGTCAAAATTCTCTAATGTTGCATTTACTCCACGCAAAGCAGCTAAAGTGCTTTGAGCCATAGATCCTCCTTTCCAGTTTTGCTTATTACCACCAACTGTTGTTACAGGATCCGGTACCTTTTTAACTCTAAACTTTTTAGAACCTAAAGAACGTCCGTCTTTAGTTCTTACAGTAACAGTAACAGTACCAGGAGCTCTTACTTTAACATTATAACCCTTTGAAGTTGGACTAATACTACCACTAGATATAGAAACAGTTAATTTGTCAGCAGGAGTTCCGGCAGCAGTAATTTCTACGGGATTATCAACACCAATATAGAAAACATTCATTGCTGTAGGCGAAACACTTACACTAGGTACTGCAACTTGATACTCTTTTTCAAAAGGATATTCAAGCATTTCGGTTGTAGAACCTGGAGCTAATAATTTAATTTTTCCTTTAACTGTGAATACACCTGCCGAAGATGTTTGAACAGTATATGTTCCCATCCCTGTAGCTGTATCAACAGGTAAAAGTTTACCTGAACTCATTTCAATAGTAGGAATTTGAGTTGTATCCGATGCTGCAATAAAAATACGAGCCTTATATTGCTCTCCTTGCAGAACATAACCACTTTCAGCATCAACAAAAGCTTCAACTTTTGTAAATTTAAATGATTTAGCTTCAATTTTACTCATCAGATAAATAATTGCATCAGATTCTACATTTAAAACGTCAGTTTTCATTTTAGATAACATTGAGATTGTAGCAACCATAGGTAATTGGTGAAAATAAGCCGTTTCCCATTTTAAGATAGACTTATCTTGAGATACAAAGTCTTCTGTACTAAGATTTACATTCATACTAGACAATATTCCTGAAGTTTTATCGGACTCTCCTATAATCGCTTTTATACTATCCCTAAATGCTTGCATTTTTGCTTTCAGAATTAAAGCACGGTTTGAACCGTCAACTTTTTCCTCAAGCATTGTAAATAATGGACTTTCTTTTTCATCCTTTGCTTCGATTACTGATGCACCATTTTTTACATAGTTGTCCCAGTCTTCACCAGCACCTGTTAAAATAAGCTTTTGAACTTCTGTAATAAACTCAACTAAGTCTTTTGAAAGACCTTGTACTCTGTCAGATTTATTCTTCCATTCTCCTACTTTATTTTTGTTAGCTTCGTATTTACTGGCAAACTGACCGTAAACATCGTCATTTTTAGCAGTAATACTCGCCTCTGTTTTTCTTAAACTTTCGTTTACCAAGACAAATGCATTAAGTACTTCAGCCGAAACGTTCATTGCAAGTAATGCCGTTAGAACCAAATACATAAGGTTAATCATTTGCTGCCTTGGTGATTCTTTACCATGACTCATAATACTATATTTTTAAAAGATTTAACAATTTGTTTATTTTCTGCAAAACTCATTAAGCATTTGTGTTAACATTCATTGCAGTAAGCATATTGCCATAAACAGTATTTAAAGCCTGTAATTTTTGTCCTAGCTTAGTAATTTCTTCATTATAAACTTTAGAGTTCTTAACAGAACCTTGTAGGTCATCCATCATTTTGTCTAAGTCAGCTTCATTCAACTGTAATTCAAAAATTGCATTAAGAGCTGTTAGGTTTTTATTTAATTTGCCTATATGCTCGTTATATTCAGAGTTTCCTTCTTGTAAAGAAGAGAAATCTAAATCCATTGATTCAGTTAATCTTTTGTATGATTCAGTAAATTCAGATCCACCAGCAGTAACTTTTTGAGAAACTTGGTTGAAAGAATCACTTAATCCATCAACAGAATAACTAACCGTTTCAGCTGATTTAGAATAAGATTCAGCTAATGTTCCAATTGCTCCAGTAACGCCTTCAGAACTCTCTTGGAATTGAGTGTTAAAGCTATTTACTGTAGAAGCAGCAGTTTTCATATTATCTGAATATTCGTTTGTTGCAAGAGTTGCATCAGTAATATCAGACATATTTGATACTTTATCATTTAGGTTTTTAATACCATCTCCAAATTTCTGGAAAAGGTTTGAATCACCTGCGTCTTCAATCATTTTATTAAATTTGTCTAAAGACTCTGTACTTTTTACAGGTAAGTTGTCTCCTCCTGTAGGCTGATCTATTGTATCAATAACTCCACCTAATCCTGCTAATTCTGGATACACTAATGTCCAGTCAAGCTCTTCATGTAAAGGCTCAAAAGCAGACATAATAAAAATTCCTGCTTCAACTAATAAACCTATAGTAAGCATAGCTGTTGCACCAGGCCAGTGAGTTAACTTAAACAAAGCTCCTATTAATACAATAGCAGCACCCCAACCATAGAGGTATTTCATAAACATTTTAAACTTCCGGCTTTCCGTGAAATTACCCATAATAATAAATATTTAAAATTAATAATTGATTTTTTGTTAAAATAAATATCGATAAAAATACATATTTTTTTAATAAAAAAAAATATTCTTATCAAAAATACTACAATAGTTTATGACAATTTTCTTGCCAAATTTTCTAAATTGTAAAGCAGTCAAGACTTTCAGCAAAAAAAATCTCCTGAATATTATCAGGAGATTTTAATATTGTTATGTTATTTAGAAGTTATTTACGTCCCAATCCATAGCATCACGTCCCATATATGAGCGAACACATCTAAAACCGACATAAGATTTTGCAGTATCTTGATATTCGTAAGTTCTAACTCCAACTTGCATATAATATGCAACATCTTTCCAAGAACCTCCTCTAATTACTTTTCTTTTAAGTGCTGGTGGATCGTCCGCCATTGCATTAAATCTATAATCAGGGTTTAAATCGTGAGTATAGCTATAAGCAGACTCGTCAAAAGCATCAGAAGTCCATTCGGCAACATTTCCTGACATATCATATAATCCAAATTCGTTTGGAGCATATCTTTTAACTTCTAGAGTTCTGTTTCCACCGTCGTCGCCATAATTTCCTCTTAAAGGTTTAAAGTTTGCAATGAAACAACCATGAACGTTTCTTGTATAAGGTCCACCCCAAGGATACATTGATAGAGCTAAGCCACCTCTTGCAGCATATTCCCACTCAGCTTCTGTTGGAAGTCTGTAATCTTGAAAAGGGATTTCACCTATTGATAAATAATAATTTCTCATTAATTGTGTTCTCCAAACTGCAAATGCATTTGCTTGAACCCAATTTACACCTACAACAGGATAGCTATTATATGCTGTATGCCAGAAATAACTACGAGCCAAAGGTTCGTTATAAGAATAAGTATAATCTTGCATCCAAACTAAAGTGTCAGGATATACATTAATTTTAGCATGCATTACAAATGCTGATCTATCTTTAATAGGTACAGGATTTCCTTTAGCATCAATAACAGTACCTTTATATTCTCCTCCTGTAAAATCGTCGTTAAAATTATATTTATTTGATTTTTTAGCTGCTTGTTTTAAATCAATCCATTCGTATTCATAAATTAATTTTCTTGTATCAATTTCTTTTTGATTGAAAAATCTTTCATGAACAGGAAGGTATAACTCATTAAGTGCAGCTTGATAATCTTCATCTATTTTCTTCCACTCAATTTCAATATCCCAATTTAATAAACAAGTTTGTGCGTCATCATGATCATAATCAGGGTTAATAGCAATCATAACTTCTTCATTAATTTCCTTTTTATATTCTTCAAAATCCGAAGCGATTAATAATCTTTTTGCAATGGAATCTCTAATCCAATAAACAAACTGCTTATATTCTGTATTTGTTATTTCTGTTGCATCCATCCAATATGGGTCAATAGAAACAGTTTTTGTTTGAGAAGTATATGCAAACGGTACATCTTGGTCGTTTAAACCCATGTTGAAACTTCCTTGAGGAATAAATACCATTCCATAAGGCTCCGGTTCGTACCAATTTTCCCCATTGCCAACTCCTACGAGTTCACCTTGAGGTCCTTTATCACCGCAACTACTAATAACAAGAGCTGCAAATACAAAAATTATAATACTTAATTTTTTCATAATACTGATATTGATTGCTATAATTATTTACACTTTAATTTTTAGAGGTATAAAATTGATTTATACTTATAATTTTTATTAATTTTTCCTAGATCTAAACTGTATCCCAAAAATACTTCATGTGTTCCTTTACTAACCGTAATCATCTTAGATAGCGAGAGTTCATACGTGTATCCAACTTTTAAACCATTAGCTAAATTTACTCCAAACATTGGATAAATTGCATCTTGGTTTCTATATGAAACGCCTAACCAAATTTTTTTATTGTACAAAGCTGAAATATTACCACTATATTGTATTTTTGTACCATCATATTTAACAAATACAGAGGGTTGCATTTCAATTGGACTATTTAAAAGTCTTTTGCTATAACCTACTGTTGCAAAGTAATGTCTTCTCAAAAATGATGCCGTTACATTTGGATAACCAATTTCTGGCTGATTTAAGTGAGAAGATGATACTCCTAAATAAAATTTATCTTTTATTTGATAAAACAAACCAAAATTCAAATCTAATACTATTTTTTGTCCTGCATCTTGAGGAATATAGTCATCACCTGCTGCGGATGTTTCTGGAGGATTCCATGTTCCATTCAGATCAAAATTTATTATTCCTGCTGAAAATCCTATTCCTAAATTTCCTATTCCTAAATTTTTATGGTATGAATAAGATAATTTTGCTTGAAAATCTTTTTCAAATTCAAATCTGTCATCTGAAATAACCAAACCAATACCACCTTTTACTCCTAAAATTTTAACTTTTGAGCTTACTCCTGCTAAAGTTGTTAATGGTGCTCCCTCAAAACCAACCCATTGTTGCCTATTTATCACATACATATCTATACCTTCTCCCATACCCGTATAGCCTGGATTAGTATATAGATGATTGTACATATTATGAGCAAATTGTGGGTCTTGTTGTGCAGACACACTACCAAATAATATTATAAAAAATAAAAGAAAAATTGTTTTCCTCATAGCAACTTTTAAATCTGTACTGACAAAATAAGTAATTTTTTTTGAAAAAACCATTATCGTACAGAGTATATTTTTATAAAAAAATTGCTTTTTCATTTATTCCTATATTTAAAAATACGTAAAATTAATACTTTTTGTTTCCTAATTAATTTAATTTTTGATAATATTTCCACCAAATATCAGGAATATCATTAGATGAAGCTTGCATATAATCACTTTTTGAGCATGAAACTATTATTTTTTTTTCTTCTTTTTTTTCAGTATATGGTATTTCAATCCACCAACGCATAGTTTTTTTACTTTTATAAAATATCATTTCATATTCAGATGATTGTATGCTTACTATAAATTTTTTATATTTTCGAGAGTTTTCATCTGGAAATTCTTTTTTTCTCATTGAAAATCCTTGTATAAAATGCCAAATTATTTGTGCAGCAAGTTGTGATGTTTTGTTTTGAATATCATATTTTGGGTTTATTTCAAAAATCCCAAATGATGAAAGTCTATCGCTTGCTCCTGCATATTTAGCTAAAAGGCAAATTTCATCACCCAAAAATCCATGAATTGAAGGGTTATAATTAGCTGGTGCATCGGTACTTTTAACGGCACTTATATCTAACGACACAAAATCAGAGTCTCTAAGAATTGGTTCTGTCTCAGATAAGTCAGTTCTTGCTTGACCAAGTCTAATTGTATCAAAATACATTTTGTGCATAAGTTCTATATCAACTTGTGGTACATAATATGTTTGATAACCAATATTTGAGTAGTTAAATAAAAATTTACTTTTTAAATTCACCAAATTTGATAAATACGAAACTGAATCAAACTGATCTGAACTTTCGCCTATATCAAACCTTGAATCTATTGCAACTATATTTGTTACTTTTTTAAGTCTTTCGTAAGCTTTAAATATTGCTAAACTATGTTCCTGAGTTCCTCCTATTATAATAGGTATTATCTTCTTTTTTAAAAGTTGATAAACAATTTCAGTAAGTGCAGCATAAGTATCTTTAACGGTTTCACCATTTTTTAGGTTTCCTAAATCAACAATTTTTATTCCCGATGCTGGTTTATATAACTTATAAAGCTCATTTCTTATAATATCAGAAGCCAAACCAGCTCCTTTATTATTTGAGTTTCTATCATCGGTAACTCCTAATATTGCAATTTGAAAACGACTAGATAATTTCACAGGATTCTTCGCTGTATTTCGCACGATGTTAAACATCAAGGTTTTATAATCCTTAATGAATTCAAAGTCGGTATTTTCAACTACTACTGGATTTATATAATCTGATAAATTCATCTATTATGAAACTATTTTTTCTTTGGTTTTATTGTTTTTTTCGCAGTAGTTTTTTTCGCAGTTTTCTTAGTAGTCTTCTTAGTTGCCTTTTTTGCAGTTTTTTTAGGAAGCTTTCCTCCAAGCTTTTCTGCAATTTTAAGACATTCTTCCAAAGTCATCTTTTCTGGATTTTTAATATCTGCAATGTTAAAATATTTTTTATTATAAAAAATACAAGGTCTGTTCCATCTATCTTTAATAATTTTAATATCTGCATTTTCGGGAAATTCTTTTATTAATCGTTTTTTATCTTTTTCCCTTTTCTCTATAATTAACTCTACCGCTCTTTCAATTGTAACATTTAATGGGTTATCATCTTTTTTAAGAGAAATAAATTTAGAATCGTGCCTAACATAAGGACCAAATCGACCTACTGCTGCCACTACTTTTTTATCTTCAAACATACCAACATCTCTAGGTAATTTAAGCAATTCAACTGCTTGCCCTAAATCTATAGTGTCCAAAGACATTCCCTTTAATAAAGATGCAAATTTTGGCTTATCTTTTTTATCATCAGCTTCACCAAGTTGTACAACAGCACCATAACGAGCTAAACGGGCATAAATATTTTTACCTGAAACAGGATCAACACCAAGAAGTTTTCCTGTTGCCGAATTGTTTAATAATTCCAATGCCTGCTCTAGTGTAATTGTTTCAAGATGTTGTTCTTTATTTAAAGATGCAAATTTAGGTTTATTTTCTTCATCTGCAATTCCTAATTGAGCAACAGGTCCATAACGTCCTATTCTAACAGAAACTTCTTTTCCTGTTTCTGGGTCAGTACCTAAAATTCGTTCACCTGTATTTCTTTCAGAAAACTCAATAGTTTTTTCTACTTGTTTATGAAATTTGGAATAAAAATCATCTAACATAGTTTGCCATTTCAATTTCCCTAAAGAAATTGTGTCAAACTGATCTTCAACATTTGCAGTAAAGTTATAATCAATAATTTCGCCAAAATTTTCTATTAAAAAATCTGTTACTACCATTCCTATATCAGTTGGGAATAGTTTAGATTTTTCTGTCCCTACATTTTCTTCTTTAGCAATTTCCGAAATTTTACCATCAAATAATATAGTAGTATATTTTCGTCTTTCACCTTCTCTATCTTCTTTTAATACATACCCTCTGTTCTGTATTGTCGAAATAGTTGGTGCATAAGTAGATGGTCGTCCTATTCCTTGTTCTTCTAATTTTTTAACAAGCCCCGATTCTGTATATCGAGCAGCATGTTTTGTAAATCGTTGTATTCCTTCTAAATTAATAAGTCCTAAATCGCCTCCAACTTTTAATGCTGGTAATTGTTCTTTATTAACAACTTCTTCATCGGTATTTAATCCATAAGCTTTTAAGAAACCATCAAAAACAGGGACTTCTCCTGTTGCACTATAAAATAATTCTGAGCCTGGTATAAGAATTTTAACATTCGTTTTTTCAAAAATAGCATCACTCATTTGAGAGGCTAAGGCACGTTTTCTAATTAAATCATACAAACGCCTTTCATCATAAGACCCTTCAACTGCAAGTTTTTCAAAATATGTTGGCCTAACAGCCTCATGAGCTTCTTGTGCTCCTTTAACCTTAGTTTTGAAAGTTCTTTTTTTATGATATTTATCGCCAAAATCCTTTTTTACTGCTTTTTCTGCTTCTCCTATTGCAAATTTAGAAAGGTTTACAGAGTCGGTTCTCATATAAGTTATCATACCTGCCTCGTATAACGACTGTGCCACTCGCATTGTTTTTGAAACTGGAAATCCTAGTTTACGACCAGCCTCCTGCTGTAATGACGAAGTAGTAAATGGAGCTGAAGGACTTCTTTTACCCGGTTTCTTATCAACTGAGCCAACTTTGTAATCAATTGAACCAAATTTATTAAAGAAATCAACAACTTCTTCTTTTGTTTTAAAGTTTGAGGAAAGTTCTGTTTTAAAATTAGTAGAATTTCCTTTTTCATCGCTAACAGAAAAGATTCCGAAAACTTTATAAAAAGAGTTGGATTTAAAATTAATAATTTCACGCTCTCTTTCAACAATTAATCTTACAGCAACAGACTGAACCCTTCCTGCTGATAATGATGCTTTAACTTTTTTCCATAATACAGAAGACAGTTCAAAACCTACTAACCTATCGAGAATACGACGAGCTTGTTGGGCATTAACTATATCAAGATTAATTTCTCTTGGGTTTTTAACAGCCTCTACAATAGCATTTTTAGTAATCTCATTAAAAACGATTCTTCGAGTATTCTTTTTTGTTAATTTAAGCACTTCGGACAAATGCCAAGCTATAGCCTCTCCTTCGCGATCCTCATCCGAAGCTAGAATAACAAGTTCTGCTTTTTTGACTTCTTTTCTTAAATCAGCAACAATTTTCTTTTTATCAGGCATAATTTCATACACCGGATTAAAATTGTTTTCAATTTCAACGCCAAAATTCTTTTTTACTAAATCTCGGATATGTCCAAAACTAGATTTTACAATATAATCTTTACCCAAGTATTTTTCAATTGTTTTTGCTTTTGCAGGGGACTCAACAATTACTAAATTTTTTGCCATATTATTAATATATCTAAGACACTAAATCTTATATGTTTTTATAAATTAGAGATATAACTACTCGTTTTCTCTTATTTAATTATAAGTTTATTTATTTAAAAAAGTACTAGAAATCTTGCAAAGAAAGAAAAATAAAAAAATAAGTTCATAATTATTTGCAAAAATTTAAAAAAAAATTTCATATTTTGCAAATCTAAAGTCTAAAATACATGATTTATATATATATTTTTGTATTTTTACGCTCAATATTATTTTTTAATATTATACTGAAAATAACCCCATTACATTACAACTATGATTAACAACAGCAAAATAAGTAAATACATAAAAATACTTTGGATTTTATTTGCAATACCATTTGTTTCTTTGTTCACAATTTTATTTTTAATTACGATTGGAGCTTTTGGTTTTATGCCAACTTTTGAAGAACTTGAAAACCCTAAAACAAATATTGCTACTGAAATTTATTCTTCGGATCAAGTATTAATTGGTAAATTCTTTAAAGAAAACAGAACTATTGTTGAATTTAAAGAACTATCACCCAATGTTTTAAACGCACTAGTTGCAACTGAAGATGTGCGATTTTACGAACATTCAGGTATAGACTTACGTGCATTAGGGCGAGTAGTTAAAGGATTTGTAACAGGAAGACAAGCAGGAGGAGGAAGTACTGTTACGCAACAATTAGCAAAAAACTTATTTCCTAGAGACACAACAAAATACTCATCTAAAATTGTAAAAAAGATGAATTTGGGTGTTACTAAATTTAAAGAATGGGTAACAGCTGTAAAACTAGAACGAAATTATACAAAGCAAGAAATTTTAGCGATGTACCTTAATACAGTAGATTTTGGAAGCCATGCTTTTGGAATAAAATCTGCTGCAAGAACATTTTTTGATACAACACCCGATTCTTTATCAATTGAACAAGCGGCCATTCTAGTGGGTGTACTTAAAGCCCCTACAAGATATAGCCCCAAGAGGAATCCTGAAAGGTCACTTACAAGAAGAAACACCGTACTTGGACAAATCCAGAAATATCAAAACGAATTAAATGAACTTCATGGTTATAAAATTCAAAACGAACAATATTATGATTCATTAAAAAATGTACCTATTAAATTAAAATACAGTGTACAGTCTCATACAAAAGGAATAGCAAGGTATTTTAGAGAATATTTACGCTCAATGATGACAAAAAAAGAGCCAATTGCTCCAGAAAAACCAAAGAAACCCCAAAAGTTAGAAAAATTCACAAAAGAATACGATGAATATAAAGTTGCTTATAATTCATACTTAAGAAAACACACTAGATATTCTTCTGATTCAACAAAATGGGCTGATGATGCTTTATACGGCTGGTGCCAAAAGAACAAAAAACCAGATGGTACAACTTACAATTTATACCGTGATGGAATAAAAATATACACTACGATTAATTCTAAGATGCAAACTTATGCTGAAGAAGCAGTAAGTGAACACATGGGAGGTTACCTTCAGCCTCTTTTTTACAAAAGACATAAAGGACGAAAAAAAGCACCCTTCAGTTATGTTCTTACCGACAAACAAATTAACAACATTATGATTTCATCAATGAAACGTAGTGAAAGATATAGAGTTTTAAAAAACAAGATGAGTTTTGACTCAATTACTCAAATTTTCAACACAAAAACCTCAATGAGAGTGTTTTCATGGAAAGGCGACATAGATACCATAATGACCCCTATGGATTCTATCAAATACTATAAATTCTTTTTACACACAGGACTTATGTCGTTAGAGCCACAAACAGGATATGTTAGAGCTTATGTTGGCGGTATAAATTTCAATCATTTTAAATTTGATAATGTTACAATTTCAAAAAGGCAAGTTGGTTCAACATTTAAACCTTTTATATACTCATTAGCAATGGAAGATAATATTTCACCATGCTTTAAAGTACCAAATATTGAAGTAACATTTGACATGCCCGAAGGACAAAGCCCTCCGACATATACACCAAAATACTCGCATAATAAAAGAGAAGGAGAAATGATTCCATTAAGTTATGGTCTCTCTAGCTCATTAAATCAAATATCTGCATGGCTAATGAAGAAATATGGTCCCGAAAAAATAGTAGATATGGCACATCGTACAGGTATTAAATCTCATTTAGAACCCGTATTTTCATTATGTGTAGGAGCTGCCGAAGTACATTTATCCGAAATGGTTGGAGCTTATGACACTTATGCAAACAAAGGAGTTCATGTTGAACCATTATTTGTAACACGTATTGAAGATAAAAATGGAAATATTATTTCAAAATTCAAATCAAAACAACATGAAGCACTTAACGAGAATACTGCCTACAGAATGATTCAACTTATGCGAGGAGTTGTTGATAGAGGTACAAGCGTCAGACTTAGATATAAATATGGTTTTACAAACGAAATAGCAGGTAAAACAGGAACAACAAACGATAATTCAGATGGTTGGTTTATAGGCTATGTTCCAAACTTAGTTACAGGGGTTTGGGTAGGAGGCGAAGAACGAAGTATTCGTTTTATGAGTTCAGCCGATGGACAAGGAGCAAGTATGGCATTACCTATTTGGGCATTATATATGCAAAAAGTCTATAAAAACAAAAAACTAGGAATTTCTCAAGAACCATTTAAAGAACCTGAAAGATACGACGGAGTAATTCTTGATTGCAATGAGTACGAAATGATTAATAATGAAAATGATATAAACTACTTAAATCATCAAGACGATATTTACTAAAAAAAAGCAACATATTATATATTTAATTTTACAATAAATTTAAAAAAGAATAATATATGAACAAAATTGTTAAAAATACTCAAGAAGCAATAAAAGGGATTAAAAGTGGAATGACCTTAATGCTTGGCGGTTTCGGACTTTGCGGAATTCCCGAAAATGTTATAAAAGCATTAGCTGATTCAAAGATAAACGACCTTACATGTATATCTAATAATGCAGGAGTTGATGATTTTGGACTAGGAGTTTTATTACGAGACAAGCAAATAAGAAAAATGATTGCATCCTATGTTGGTGAAAATAAAGAATTTGAGCGACAATTTTTAAGTGGCGAACTTGATGTAGAGTTAAACCCACAAGGTACACTTGCCGAAAGAATTAGAGCAGGGGGAGCTGGCATTCCAGCATTTTACGTTCCTGCAGGTTACGGAACCGAAGTTGCCATAGGAAAAGAAGTTAGAGAATTTAATGGCAAAATGCACTTGATGGAAACAGCTTTAACAGCAGATTTTGCAATAATAAAAGCCAAATATGCTGATGCTGCTGGTAATGTTGTTTATAATAACACTGCAAACAATTTCAACAACATGATGGCTATGGCAGGAAAAATAACAATTGTAGAAGTAGAAGAGATTGTTCCTGTTGGAGAATTAAATCCAAACCATATACACACACCTGGTATTTTTATACAAAGAGTATTTAAAGGCGAAGTTTTTGAAAAAAGAATTGAATTTGCAACAACAAAATAAACGAACAACAATAAAAAAAATATCATGGCTCTAAATAAAAATCAAATAGCACAACGAATAGCACAAGAATTACAAGATGGTTATTATGTTAACCTAGGAATAGGAATTCCAACGCTTGTTGCAAATTATATTCCACAAGGCATCAGTGTTACTTTACAATCCGAAAATGGATTATTAGGAATAGGCCCATTCCCCGACAAAGACAATGTTGATGCTGACTTAATAAATGCGGGTAAACAAACAGTTACAGCACTACCCGGAGCATCATTTTTTGATTCAGCAACAAGCTTTGCAATGATAAGAGGCGGACATGTTGACCTTACAGTATTGGGAGCATTTGAAATATCAGAAAAAGGAGATATTGCAAGTTGGAAAATTCCAGGGAAAATGGTAAAAGGCATGGGAGGAGCAATGGATTTAGTTGCATCAGCAAAAAATATTATTGTAGCAACAACTCATACAAATAGAGATGGCGAATCAAAATTATTAAAGAACTGTACACTACCACTAACAGGTGTAAATTGTGTTAAAAAGATTGTAACAGATTTAGCAGTTTTAGAAGTTTGCGAACAAGGCTTTAAATTACTTGAAAGAGCACCAGGAGTAACAGTTGACGAAATAAAAAAAGCAACCGAAGGAAAACTGATAATTGAAGGAGAAATACCTGAGATGAATTTATAAAAAAGGACATTTTAAAAACATATTTCAAATAAAACATGAAAATATCATTCAAAATATTTAATTTTGAATGATATTTTTTTCATTTAAACAAAAACCCTTTATACAACATGTTAAATATTGCACTTTTTGGACCTCCAGGAGCAGGAAAAGGAACACAGTCGGCTTTTTTAATAAACAAATATAAATTATTATACATTTCGACAGGTGATTTACTTAGAAAAGAAATTGCAGATGAAACTGTACTCGGTAAAGTAGCAAAAGATATTATTGCAAAAGGAGGCTTGGTTTCAGATGAAATAATTGTACAAATTATTGAAAAAACTATTACTAAAAATCCAAGCTCAAACGGGTTTTTATTTGATGGTTTTCCTAGAACCTACGTTCAAGCATATATACTTGAGGGCTTAATGTTAAAACTTAACACTTCTCTAAATGCCCTAATAAGTATTGAAATTGAAGAAGAAGAATCGGTAAAACGTTTACTTGAAAGAGGAAAAATATCCAACAGAAGCGATGATAACGAAGTAGTTATAAGAACTAGATTAAAAGAATACAGAGACAAGACTATTCCGGTTTTAAAATTTTATCAAGATATAAACGTTTACCGTCCAATAAATGGGCTTCAAAATATTGACGAAGTTACAAATGACATTAAAGAAATAATTAACAATGAGTTAAGTAAAAAACTTATGAATGTTGTTATTATGGGTTATCCTGGTTCTGGGCGTGGTACTCAAGGAATGAAAATTGCTGAAAAGTATGGTCTTGAATATATTGAAACAGGTAAAATGCTTGATGAAGAAGTCCGAAAAGGCAGTAAGATTGGTAAACAAATGAAAGAGAAATTTAAAAATGGAGAGTTAATTCCTGACGAATTTGTTGTACCATTAATGGAAGAAAAAATTTACAATTCAAAAACAGCAAAAGGATTTCTATTTAAAGGTTTTCCTAGCACCTTAGTTCAATCATATATCTTAGATGGTATATTAAAAAAACATGATTCGTCAATTACCAAAATTGTTCAAATTGACGTTGACCCACTTGAACTTATGAGAAGATTAGAAGTAAGAAGAAAATCTCCATCGGGACTTCCTTTTGATTCTGATATGGAAAAAATTATTAAGCGACTACTTGAACACAGGGATAAAACAGTTCCTGTTCTTGAAAAATACAAGGCAATGTATAGCGTAGCTGTTATTAATGGAGAACAAACTTGCGAAGAAGTATTTAACGACATTTGTACAGAAATTGAATCCGGAGATAAAAATTTAAGATAAAAGTTATTCCTTTAAAACAGAAACCGCAAATAAATATTAATCTGGGGTTTCTGTTTTTAGGATTTCTAAAAACAGCTTCATCTAAAACATTAAATGTTGTTTTGATTTATTTTTCCAGCCAGCTTGATATTCATGGTCAACAAAATAAACTTTTAAGTCAGCTTGATATTCATAATCAACAAAATATATTTTTTTATCGGCTTGATAATCGTGGTCTGTAAAGTACCAAAGTCCCTCCTTCCCTGCTTGATAACTATGGGATACCTTATAAACTTTTAAATCACACTGGTATTCATGGTCAACAGCATATACTTTTACATCAGCTTGATAATCGTGTTGTACAGAATAAATTTTTTGTGCATTTACTGTAAAACTAAAAAAAACTGCAATAATTAAAATTAAATTCTTCATTTGTTTTAAACTTTAAGGGTTAGGGACTATTATGAAATAAGTTGACTGTTTGACTAAATTAGTTTGTGCTTATTTCTGCTTAAAAAAAGTTATTAATAATGAATTATTTGGAACTTTTTTTAAGCAGAAAGAAGTGCGAAATAATGACGACAAATTGGCAACTTATTTCATAACAATCCCTTAATACCTTTATAGTAATCAAAAACCGTACAAATTATAATAGAAAAAAGACTTTTCAAACTAAGTTAGTTTAAAAAGTCTTCTGTTTAATTAATGTAGTAAATATTATTCTTGAATAAATGTCATTTCACCAACAAGTTGATAATAATCACCATCATCTTCAATTTCTTTATTATCAAGAGTAATAATAATTTCTTTATTAGCTAATCTTTTTAGCACAATAATATCAAAATTATCATTAGCAGCACCTTCATATAAGTCAGTATATTCATAATTTTCAGAGTAACCGTCATCATCAGAATAAATGGTTTTATCATGACTTCTATTTACTTGCAATACCACACGTTGGTTATCTGCAACATCTAAATCATCATTACCATCAATAAAATACCACGAACCTTCAATAGTTTGCCAATACTCATAATGATAACTATAATCTCCATAAGTATAAGTTATTTTACCATAAACTTCTTTAGTAAAAGAACCATCTTTATTAAAAATAACATTATCAGTATATTTTCCTGTATCAATATCACCATCACTGTCTATAACAGTAAGAGTACCGTCTGCTACTGAAAATATAGTAGTATTTGTCAAGTTTCACAAGGTTGTTAATGAAAACTTGTTTTTATTTAGGTTTCAAAAA
>JAOZLS010000293.1 GCA_029934705.1 Bacteroidales bacterium
TGGTATATGTATAAAAGCATAATTCGCTGGATAACAGGCATTTTTGTACAAATAGATCCAATAAAAATATTAGAAACTTACATTCAATACCTTTATAAAAATTTAAGAGAGATGGATGTACACATTGCTAAATTAAAAGGACAAATTGCAAAATTAAAAAGCGTTATTGAAAAAAATAGACGTGAAATGGAGCAGAACCTTAAAATGGCAGAACAGGCTAAGAAAAAGAACAATATGGACTTAGTTGCCATTAATACACGCCAATACGGAAGACTTAAAGAATCCAACGAAAGATATGGAGCATTACTTGGTAAAATAGATTTACTATATAAAGTATTATCTAAAATTCATAAAAATTCTGGCTACCTAATTAAGGATACCGAAAATGAAGTTAGAATGAGAAAGCAAGAATATAAAGCTATAAAGGCTGGACATTCGGCAATGAAAAGAGCAATGAGTATTGTACAAGGAGACCCAGATAAGAAAATGATTTTTGACATGGCTACCGAAGCAATAGTAGATGATGTTCATAATAAAATAGGTGAAATGGAACGATTTATCGAAATTTCAGGAAGCTTTATTGATAGTGTTGATCTTCAAAATGGTGTTTACGAGCAAGAAGGACTTGAATTATTAGAAAAAATGGAAAAAGAAGGAGTATCATTCCTTTTAGGTGATCGCCCTAATAACGTACCAGGTGTTGAAAAAGAAAAAGATGTAGTTGTAGAAAAAGAAATTGGAAATATAAGTGATTATTCTAATTTATTTGACTAGAATTCTCGAATAATAAATAACATAATAAATATTATAATTAAAAAAACATACTTATGAAAACTAAATTAACTCCCTTTGCAAAATTACTGATTATAGTTGTTATTGTTGGAGGAATAGCCTTTACTTTTAGCCAAGTAAAAGATAAAATACCTGGTTTTGGGAATACGAATGAAACCAATACTAACAGTTCTGAAAATACAAATACCGATGGTATTAAAGTAATTAAAATAGGTGTTGTAACATGGGGCGGGTACGCTGGTGGACAATATTTTAATGAAGGCTTTGATGCAAATGAAAACTCTCGTTTTTTGAAAGACTATGGTTTTATGGTTGAATTTAAAGTACTTGACGACTTTTTAGCATCCCGTAACGCATGGAAAAATAATGACGTTGACCTACTTTGGACAACAATTGATGCTTTTACCACAGAAGTAAAAGGACTAGAACAGTTTGAACCACAAGTTATTTTTCAAGCCGACTGGTCAAGAGGTGGAGACGCAGTTGTAGTAAACAGAGGAATTAACAGCGTTAAAGATCTTAAAGGAAAAAAGATTGCAATAGCAGAAATGACACCAAGTCATACTTTCTTAATATGGCTACTAGAAGCAGGAAACCTTACAAGCGACGATGTTGAACTAGTAAAAGTTGCAAGTGCAATTGATGCTGCCGACTTATTTAAAAAAGGACAAGTTGATGCTGCTGTAGTTTGGAGTCCAGATGATGCAGACTGTGTTGCAAAAGTTCCAGGTTCAAAAGTATTACAAAGTACAAAATCAGCATCGCATATTATTGCCGATGTATTTATTGCTAAAAAAGATTTTGTAAGCCAAAATAAAGAAGAACTAAAAAACTTACTTAGAGGTTGGTTTAAAGGTGCTGCTGAAATAAATGCTTCCGAAGATTCCAAAGTTAAAGCGTCAAAAATACTTGCACAAGGTTTAAATATGCCCGAAGACTTTTGTTATGATGCAATAAACAATGTAAGACTTTGTACTTATGGTGATAATATGTCATTTTTTGGACTAAACACTTCTTACAAAGGAGTTACAGGCGAAGAAATTTATAATAAAATGGAAGGTAAATACCGAAATGCTGGTTATATTGATGGAAGCATTCAAAACTGGAGAACAATTAGTAATCCTTCATTAGTTTCGTCGCTTACAGAATATGCAACAATGGCAGGACAAGAGCCAGAAGGACAAAAAGCATTTACACAAGTTACAGAAGAAATGAAAACAACTGAAGCAATTTCTACTAAACAAGTAAGTATTAAATTCCCTTCAGGATCATATACTATTGACGAAAATATGAAAACAATTATCGACCTTCAGTTTTTAGACATAGCAAAATCTTTTGCTAATTCAAGAATTAGAATTGAAGGAAATACTGATAATACAGGTAGCAGACAAACAAACATAGAACTTTCAAAGAAAAGAGCTCAAGCTGTTGCAAACTACTTAATTAACGAACGTAATTTTGATAGTAACCGTTTTGTAATTATTGGTAACGGCCCAGATAAGCCAGTTGCTACTAACGATACAAATGATGGTAGAAGTAAAAATAGACGCACAGACTTTGAATTAATAAAAGAGTAACATACAATATGGGTTAGCTTATTTCATAAGCTAGCCCATATTCTTTTTTCGGAACAACTACGAAATTTAATAACAGTATTTCGTATTCATTCTTCAACAAACAAATTTTTAAACCATGAGTAAACTTTTTAAAATTGGAGGTACACTGCCAAAAGGCATAACCGTTATTATTGAAATTAGTGGACTAATTATATTTTTAGCTCTCTGGTACATATTAACTATCCCAAAAGAAAATTTATCAATACAATTTTCGTCATCAAACTCATCAAACACCAATTACACCTGGGAAGGACCAGATGGTTATAACAAAACATTTTTAGGCGACAATTTTATAAGTAAACTAAAAGCAGGAACTTACAGTTTTACTGCAAAAGATAGTACTAGCTCATTAATTAAAGATTCAATTATTGTTCCCGAAGAAATATCGGAGCTTATAACAAAAGATTTTATGTCGGCTAACTCAAACGACACATTAAATATTAAGCTAGAAATAAAATCAATAAAAGATGGAATAATTAGCCGAGCAATAATTCCTCCACCTTTAGATGTTATAAAATCTCTAAAAGAGCTTCACTTTAAAGATTTTGTGGTAAAAGAAACACTATACTCATTAAAATTAAATGTTTTAGGATATTTAGAAGCAATTGTATTATCAATTTTGATAGGATTTACAATTGGACTTGTTCCATTTTTTAGAGCATTACTCAGCCGTTGGGTAAATGCAGTAAGATTCATTCCTTTAACTGCTGTAACAGGACTTTTTATAGCATGGTTTGGTATTGAATCAAACATGAAAGTACAATTTTTAGCCTTTGGTATTTTAGTATATCTATTACCAGTTGTAGTTCAAAGAATTGACCAAGTTCAAAAGCTACTTCTTCAAACAGCTTTTACTCTTGGAGCATCAAAGTGGCAAATGATTAAAACAGTATATTTCCCATCAGTAGCATCAAAAATAATTGACGATATAAGAGTACTTACCGCTATTTCATGGACATATATTATTATCGCAGAAATGCTAAACCAAACTGGTGGCGTTGGTGCATTAATACATTTATCAGGACGACAAAGCCGACTAGATAAAGTTTTTGCATTATTAATTATAATTATCCTTATAGGAATTATTCAGGATAGATTATTTGCTTGGGCTGATAAAAAATTATTCAAATATAAATATCAGGCAGATAAAGTCTAATCCCAATTTAAAATTACTTACAGACAAATTAACATGTAATAATTATAGAGGAAGGCTTATATACTAAAATGCTTTTATAATAATGAATTTAAAACGTTTCTTTTCTGCCTGTTTTTACTCAAAAACAAACAAAAAATAATTCATTTTAAAAATCACAATTATAACAGCAATTTAGTATTAAAAACAGCAAAAATTAATTTAGTATTTTTTAATTATTGAAAAACATCAACTATGGCAGTAGAATTTAATAACACCGAACTCCCTGATATAATAGAACTTAAAAACGTATCACAATCTTACGACAATGGAAAAGTATCTATAATTAAAGATTTAAACTTACTAATTGAAGACACTCCAGACAAAGGACAATTTATTGTAATTCTTGGTCCTTCGGGCTGTGGAAAATCAACACTTCTTAGATATGTTGCAGGACTACAAACTCCAACAAAAGGCGAAGTACTATTAAGAGGAAAACCGCTTGAAGATAACGACAGAATAGGAATGGTTTTTCAGCAATACTCCTCATTTCCATGGATGACAGTTATTGACAATGTTGCTTTGGGCTTAAAATACAGAGGTATTGGCAAAAAAGAAAGGTATGAAAAAGCCAAAGAAATGATTAAAATTGTTGGACTAGAAGGACATGAGAACAAATATGCCCAATACCCTGCCCTATCTGGCGGACAACTACAAAGAGTTGCTATTGCAAGAAGCCTACTCGTTAATGATAAAATAATTTTAATGGACGAACCTTTCGGAGCATTAGACACCAATACTCGCCTACAAATGCAAGATTTCCTTATTGGAATTTGGGAGAAAATTCAACCAACAATAGTACTTGTAACTCACGATATATCAGAAGCAGTTTACTTAGCCGACGATATTTTTATTATGTCCTCTGCCCCAGCAAACCTTGTAGAGCATATAAAAGTGAATTTACCTTACGAAAGAGATAGAACTATTAAACGAGATAGCAATTTTGTTGAACTAGTCCAATATATTGAAGACAAAATGATGACATTATAAGAGAAAGCTACTTGTAATGAAAAATCTTAAATAATTACCATATCCATAAAGTCGGGGCGCGACTGACAATTGCAAATTACAGAAAAGTTAATTTACATATATATAATAAATTAAGAAAGTCGCACTCCGACTATAACAAAGAAATGTTTGTTTTATACACAGACTCTAATTAGTAATACTGAAGCGAATATGTTTAAAATCAGACTGTTTCATAGTATTTAAAGCATAAAATAAGCTATATTTTGTTAAAATATAGCTTATTTTCTTCAAAAAAAACCACAACACGTTATAATTGCCTGTTTTTAAGCGATTTAAAGGACTTTCCTGTATTCTTAAACAAATACACCACGAAATCATTTATCATTGATTTACAGCGTTTTACAAAACATCTAATAAGAAATTAGTAAATTACAGTATTTATTTATACATTTACAAGGCGGATGAGAATCGGTTTAAACAATAAAATAGCTTATAATTTATTTAAACCTAAAAAATTGTTTATGAGTATAGTGTATGCAAAAAAACAATTATATAAATAGATTTAGGGAATAATATACAAATTATGATTCTACTTAATTTTATTTATCTATTATACAATAGTACTGAAAATTTAAAGCAGCAAATATAATAAACTCTGAATATAAAAACATATAGTTATATCTGTTTAATTATGATAACATTAAGTTTATTTAAATATAAAAATCAAGAAACAAAAATAAGTTTGCACCCACCACTTGGTAATAAGATGACTAAACTAAAGCAAATTAAAGGGTTTGGGTATTCGGCAACTCATAAAACTTGGTATGTTTCGTTTTCTGACAAAGTAATTTCTCT
>JAOZLS010000294.1 GCA_029934705.1 Bacteroidales bacterium
ATTAAAGAATTTGCACTTAAATCTAATGAAGTGATATTTGATAGAATTATTTTTCCTTCTTCATTTAGTGTACCATTGTCGTATAAATAGTTCTCAAATCCTTTCCAATTGGAGTTTTCTTCTTTTACAGCTTTGTCAAAAACAGCTGTTTCCATCCTTTTTTGCATTATCTCAGACGCTTTAAGAGCAATTTTTGCTTTTTGCTTTTCCCTCTCTGCCACAAGAAGCAAGCTATCAACTTTCCGTTTTTGCTTTTTTATTTCAAATACAGATTTATCCATACCTTCTATGGCTAAAGCAACTATAGTAGGTCTGTTCCTACCATAAGTTTTGGCTGCTCTAAAATTATCATAAGAATCAAAATCTATATTAATACTTTTTTTAGAGCCTTTCCAATTTTTATAATTTTCTTTTACTGCATTATCAAAAAAAACTGTTTCCATTTTTAATTGCATTAATTCAGACTTCTCTTTTTCATATATAGCAATAGAAAGTATGCTGTCCAGTATTTCTTTTTGATTTTTTATACTAACTATAGATTTATCCATACCTTTCTCGGCTTTAAGTACTATTGAAGGCACTTTCTTTCCATAAGTTTTGGCAGCTCTAAAATTATCATAAGCTTCAAAATATCTATCTTGTGTATAATAAAGCTCTGCCGAATCTAATAATTCTTTATAAACCTGTGCAAAGCTCGTAGTTTTTATGAGGAATAATATAATAAATATGAATATCGATTTTTTCATGGTGTGTGAGTGTTATCTTTCTACAGTTTTTATTAATTCTTTTATTTTTTTTATTAAAGCTGCCATTTTTTGTTCATTAACTTTTGCTTTATTCTTTAAATCAGGTCTGTTTGCAGGGGCAGCCTCGGCTTCATCGTTATAATTTTCTTTTAGTTTATTAATTGTTTCAGATAAATCTTTTAGTTTACTTACAAGCTTTTTTCCATCCATGCCTGTTTCTAAAGCTTCTTCATATAAATCAACTGTTCGTTTATATCCTTCTTTTTTCATTGATATATCAATAAGTACAATCAGACTGTCATAAGCTTTTTGCCTTACAATTAATTTTTTACACTGGATTATTCTTTCTTTAGTTAGAGTACTGGAATCACCAAATATATCTCGCAAAGAAATATATTTATCTAAGGCAATTTTATGTTTTCCTTTCATCATATTAGTGAAAGCATCTTTTCTTGTCGATTCAATTGTCATATCAGTAATTTCCTTACCCTTATTTTCTGCAATTTCTTTTTGTCTTTCTGCTTCAATAAGGGTAAGTTCTACTTTTATAAGTGCTCTTTTTGAATTTTGCCACATTGCAAATCCAAATATTCCAAAGCCAATAGAAATTACAGCTGCAATACTTATAATAATATTAATTTGACGTTGTTTCTTTTTTTCTTTTTCATGTTCAATACGTTCTTTTTCAGCTTTTTCGTTGGCTATTTTTAATGCTTTTATTTGTTCTGCTTTTGCTCGTTCTTCTTCTTCCTCTTCTTTTCGCTTTTTACGAGAAATTAGTATTGGCTCAATAAGTGTGTCGTGGCTTAGCTCGTAGGAAATTCCTCCTGTACTATTTTGCTCGGCACGTAAAAGATAGGCATCGGTAAGAATTTTTAAATCATCTTTATCAACATAATCTTTACAAATAATTTCGTCTAGCGAGATGCGTTGTTTATTTCGTATAAGTTCGTCTTCAACTAAACGACGTGCTGCCTTGTGCTTATTTTCCTGTGTTTTTAAAATAGCAGAGTTATAAAAATCAAAGAATATATTTTTAAAATCTGGTACTTCTGATTCTTCTATGATATTATCAAGATCATCTTGCTCCTCAATTCGCCTACAAACAATTTGCAACTGGGTACTTTCTACATTTTGGCTGTGGTTTGCAGTTAAAAATTTCATTATTTTAGCTAGAGCTTCGGGGGTGTATGTAAAAGCATTTGAGTCAAATTCTCCTTGTGCTTTTGCTGGTAATGTAATTGCATCTTGTGCTTGTTGGTTTGTTAATGGCAGTAGTTCGTAAAATGTTTTTTGAATATCATTAAGCTTATCGGTAAGCATATTAAGTAAACTTAATTTGTCTGAGCGAATTGAAAAAAGCGTTTTTACACTAATTGATTTTTGCAAACCAGCAGCAGTTTTTCGTGTTATTTTATCGGGAAATTCACGTCTTTTTTCTGCCATGAATTTATTGTATTTATTTGGCAAACTGACTCTTGTTAACTCATAAAGTTCATTTTTAAATTGTTCTATTTCAGTATCGGGGTATGAAAATAGTTCTTCAAATTGGTCAAAGACTAACAGGTAGGTAAACTCTGAGAGTTCGGGTATTAATTGTAGCTTTTTAAAATTATACCAAAGAGTTTGTTTGTCAAGTTCATCGTCGGTTAATAAATCCAAAAGTGTATTGTTGGCTTTGCTAAGTTGCGGAAAATTGTTGTGTAATTGCTGTAATACTCGCTTTACTGGCGACACATAATTTTTGGTATTATATGCTGTAAAACGTAGCTCTATAATTTTATAATTTTGCGAAAGTTTTGGTAATACTCCTGCATTTAACAATGAAGTTTTTCCTATTCCTGATTTAGAATAAAGTAATACTTGCGATTCTGTTTCAACAAGAGTTTTAAGGCTTTCAATATCATTTTCTCTTCCAAAAAAAATATGCGATTGTGATTCTGAGAATGAATATATACCTGGATATCGTGAATTTTTCATTATTTGCTTAATTTTTCAGTTAACTCTTCTAATTCTAGCTCTATTTCTTTTAATATCGTTATCTTATTTGCATCAAATAGTTTGTCTGCAAGTTTTTCGAGTATTAAAGATTGTTTTTGAGCAAACTCTGTTTCAAAATCGGTATATATTTTTGCATCTTTTGCACTTTGGCTTATTTCTTTCAAAAAATTTATATAATCTTCTTCAACATAAGAAATGTTAAACTGCTTTTCCAAGAAATCTTTACTAAAATCGGATAGTTTATCTGGTTCAACTACTTGTCTTATTTTTTTGTCTTTACTCTCAATAATATCGAGTACATATAGTAGCATTCTGTTATGCCATTTGTTAAAATCGAAGCCTATAAATAGGTAATGTACAGCATTTTGTATTTCATTTTTTATATTTCCGGTTATTTCATAAGATTTTATAAAATCGTAAAAATCGTTATATGTAAAAATATATTGCCAATCGCTTTTACAAAAAACAGGACTGCCAAGCATATTTAAAATTACAGGTTTTTCTTCGGAAATTTTAACTTCGGCTAGTTTAGATTTGTCATAAAATAAATATTCGTGTGCCTTATCATATTTTTCAAATATATTATGTAATGTATCGTCAGGAGCCATTGATACTGTTAGGTTAAACGGTAATTGAGCTAATATTTTCAATGTTTCCTCGCCAATTTTATTTTTCTTTGGAAATTCTTTTTCATAAAAATTTTGAATGTCCGAATTAAACCACGGATCATCGTGAGGTTGAAAAAAACCTTCGTTTTCTTCGTATATTAAGTCGTTTTCTGTATCAGCAGCAAGTTCTTTATAAAACTGTTCGTGCAAGGACTCGCCTTTCTCATTTATAGATATTTCGGGACCTACAAATAATACACATTTTTGCTCTTGTAATGCTCTCAGTAAATTTCTGTTTTTTCGGGAGGGACGTGCATCCGCATCTTCTTCATTATTTATTTTTTGTGAAGAAGTTAAGCTTGCAATTTTTATATAATTTTCTCTAACTACAATTTTCAATTGCTCCTTTAGTTCTTTTATTTCGGGTGGTAATTCAAAGTGAGTACTTAATATTTGAGTAAAATCTTTATAATCGTTATCATGATTTTTTATTAGCTCTTGTATTTCGTTAGTCAAATTTTCATTTGCGAAACTCAATAATTTACTAAACTCTTTTGTGTCGTTATAGTTTATAGTAATATTCTGCCCATTAACATCTTGAAGCATAATATTTCCATCGCCGTCTATATCGGTTTTATTTATTTTATTGTAGTCCATTGTTTCAATTTATTATTGGTGTATTAATAAAAATTTTAGGTAGAATGTTGTTTTTTTGTTTATACAATCTAAAATTTTGCTCCAATTCAGGAAATAAGCTTTCAATAAATTCTATTTTTATGAGAGTTGTATTAATAATTTCTTTATTTTCTTTTGTAACAGGACCAATATCTTTCAGTTCTTTGGCTAATCTATAAAATTCGGTTATTACTTTTTGCTTGAAAACATCATATTTTAATATTAAGTCCTAATTATTTTCTATTATACTGTTTTTATTTAGAATTAAATCTTCTTTCTCTCCTATAAGACTATCTTTTTTAAGTACTAACCAAGTAAAACTATCAGTTCTAATATTTTGCGTATTTATTATTTCAGTAAGTCTAGCAGTATCGTTTTCTAAATTTATATTTTTGTATTGCTCTTGGAGTAAATCATTATTTATATTGTTTTTATCATCTTCAAGACTCACAATATTTTTATTTAGAACCTCAATACTATCAATATTTATTCCTATTATATAATTTAATTCTATAATTTTTTTTTTGTTTTGGTTTAGTTCAATTCTGTTTTCTTCCATTTTTATCATAGAGGTATCCATATATGCTTTACATAATTTCCGATTGGTATATCTTCCTGCTTTTTTAAATCCTAAATAAGCATTAAAGTAATCTCCGACTTTATATAACGAGTCTGCTTCTATGTAAATATTATTGAATTTTTGTGCATTTGCATTGAACATCATACCTAAAATAATAATTAATATCAATGTTTTATTCATTTTCATAGTTTTTTGATTAGTTCTTTTTTGCTTATTATTTATTAAAAGTAAAATTCCCTCCATTAATATCCTGAAGGGTTGTATTACCATCACCAGTTACTGTCATTGTATTATATTTTGTAACATTTTTAATTCCTTCTTTTTCCGCAAGCTTTGTTACTTCTCCAACTTTGTCAGCTAGTTGTTTTTGAAGTTCGTCATTGTCTTCTAGCATAAACTCTAAGTTTGCTTTTAGTGTGTTAATTGTATCATCGCTGTGTTTGTTTTGCTCTATTAATTCTAATTTCTCTTTGGCAGATTTTTTGCCTAAAACGTCTTTCATCCAGCCAAACATTCCTGAAACTGCTCCGCTAATTGCAGGATTTTTCAATAATACTGCTCCTTTTGAGAGTATTCCTACTGCTTGATTAATTAATTCTGTCATTTTTATGTGTTTTTTTAGATTAGTAATTTACATATTAGTATATAAAGATTACAAAGTATTAATATTTTTCTAATTAATAAAATTTAATTTTCAGATAATTAGAAACTTAGCATAAATGTTGGTTTTAGGTTGTACTCCTAAATCCCCTAAAGGGCATAGCCGTCAAGCTAAGAGTGTATTGTCCTGATTTAATGAGTATTATCTC
>JAOZLS010000295.1 GCA_029934705.1 Bacteroidales bacterium
GTTTCCATATAAAATAGTCAATTTATGGACAACCTATTTCAGGGAAGGACAGTTAAAAAAAAAGTTTAACAAACCATTGTAAATAGAAGAACCTAAAGTAATTCTTTCTTATTAAACCTACCTTCAATAAAATTAAAAGCAAAATATACAATATAAGCAGAAAAAATTCCTAAAATAGCACCACCAAAAATGTCGGCAGGGTAGTGTACTCCCAAGTAAACTCTACTATACGAAACAATAGCTGCCCAAATTATAATTGGAATAGTAAATTTTATATTCTTAAAAAATAAAGATGCTAATACAGCAAAAGCAAAACTATTTGTAGCGTGAGACGATACAAAACCAAATCTTCCGTTAGGAAGTTTTACTGTATGAACAATGTCTGAAATGTTTGGATTAAAGCAAGGACGAAGCCTTTCAAACTTAAATTTAAAGAGGTGAACAGAGCTTTGGTCGCCAATGGTAATAACAATAATAAATGCAAGAAGAATAAATAGAGCTTTTTTCCATCCAAATTTTTTCCAAACAAATAACATTGTTGCTAAATATAGAGGAACCCAAGTAGCTTTAGCACTAATTTGAAACATTAACCAATCAAAAAAACTCGAATTAAGAGAATTTAGGAATAGAAAAAGTTCAACATCAATATTTATTAAAAAATCTAGCATTTATGAGTTTATTGTTTTCCAAATAAGGTCTTTAAGTTTAGTAATTCCCATTTGTGCAACTGCCGAAATAAAAATATAAGGAATATCTGGTAATTCTTCTTTCATTTCTTCAATAAGCTCATCGTCAAGTATATCCGATTTAGAAATAGCCAATATTCTTTGCTTGTCAAGAAGTTCGGGATTATATAAAGCCAATTCGTTTAGTAAAATCTTATATTCTTTTTTTATATCATCCGAATCAACAGGAATTATAAATAGTAATACGGAATTACGCTCTATGTGTCGTAAGAATCTTATCCCTAGTCCTTTACCTTCGGATGCTCCTTCTATAATACCAGGGATATCTGCCATTACAAACGACTGATTATCACGATATTTAACCATTCCTAGGTTAGGCGTAAGTGTAGTAAATTCGTAGTTTGCAATTTTGGGTTTTGCCTCTGAAACAACCGATAAAAGGGTTGATTTACCTACATTTGGAAAACCTACAAGACCAACATCTGCTAAAACTTTAAGTTCAAGAATATACCAATCTTCGTGTGCATCTTCTCCAGGTTGTGAGTATCTAGGAGTCTGATTTGTAGGTGTTTTAAAGTGGTCGTTTCCTTTTCCACCTTTTCCGCCTTTAATAAGAATAATTTCTTCGTTATTTTCAGTAATTTCGAATAAGGTTTCGCCTGTTTCTGCATTTTTAGCAACTGTACCCATCGGTACATCAATAATAATGTCTTCTCCATCGGCTCCAGATTTTAGTGCTCCCATACCATTTCCTCCGTTTCCGGCAAAAATATGTTTTCGGTATTTAAGGTGTAATAATGTCCAACGATTAATATTCCCTCTTAAAATAATATCGCCACCTCGTCCGCCGTCGCCACCGTCTGGTCCGCCTCTTGCTGTTCTGTTGTCTCTAAAAAAATGTGTTGAGCCTTGTCCACCCTTACCTGAGCGACAAAATATTTTTACGTAATCAATGAAATTTGCGTCTGCCAAAATTGAAATTTTTATTCTTTTTAAAAAAGAATTTATTTATAAATGAACGGCAAAGTTAACTAAAAAGAGTTAAATTTTAAACGAAAATGCCCTTTTGTTTAAAATATACTAAATTGCTCTTATAATTGTAATTTTAAAAATGAATTATTTGTTGTCTGGTATTTTTGAAAAATAAACTTGATTGCCTGTTCCTAACTTGTTTCGGAAGCCCGTATTAATATTTATTTGAAAGATGCCCATAATTCTTCTGGCACATTGGTTAGCTTCCTTTTAATCTAAATTTTATCAATATTTATTAAAAGATCAAATATTAAAATAACGAAAAAAAATATAAGAGTAACGTTAAGTAAATTATTGCGAACGTTAACTGTTCTGCCGTTAAAACTTTTAATATTATAGATATATTTGTGTAAGTATGCTAAGGGATTATTATGAAATAAATTGACTGTTAGACTAAATTAGTTTATGTTTATTTCAGTTTTAAAAAAGTTATTAATAATGACGACAAATTGGCAAATTATTTCATAACAATCCCTAAATTGCTTATAGTATTTGTTAAACTTAACTATTTATTAATCAACTAAACATAATATTATGAAACAAAAAATTATTACAATTGGAATTTTATTATTTGTGAGTATGAATTTTCTATTTGCAGCAGAAATTGATAGGAGTAATACAATAAATAATGAACAAAATGAAGTTGTTTATGAACAGCAAGAAACCGAGCCAGATCAAGCAACACCACCACAAATTGAGGAAAATAGAATTGTAAAAACAAAAGCATTTAAACGTTTGTTAAGGAAAAAGAGATTAGTTGAAAAATTTATAGTAAAAAATAAGCAGTTAACCAAAAGTAAGATACCTGTTATCTTTTACATTGGAGCAGGGCTTACGCTAGTAGGAATGATATTGTCTTTTTCAGGCATGTACATGGCTGCTCTTATTCTTTTAATTCCAGCACTTATACTTTTGATTATTTCATTATTTTTTATTAAATGATAGAATGAACAATTTGCAAATATAGCGGTTTAGTATAAAGCAAAAATGTCTGAAATTGCTGTTATAATTATGATTTTTAAAATCATAATTATAACAGCAATTTATAGCATTAGTGCAAGTTTTAAACAAAATCAATGAGGTAGTAAATCTAATATTCGTTAGTCTCTTTTTTTAGTTAAAAGAAAAAAATAGACCAAATCTAAAAATTTCATTTATTAATTGCATTTAAGTTTTTATAAATAGATATAACTCAATATATTTGTCAATTCTTATAAAACTACAATAAAAAATGGGTGCAATAAAAAGGCTTTTTTTAAACGATAAATTTATTTTATCTCTTATCCTTTTAAATTCAATTGTTATTTTTAGCGAAGGCTTTAGTCTGGAGTCTTTAGGTTGCCAAAAAATAATTCATATTTTAGATTCTATTTTTACTATTTCTTTTCTTGCTGAACTTTTAATTAAAGTGAAATATTTTGGGTGGAAACAATATATTAAATCTAGTTGGAATAAAATGGATTTTATTTTAGTTTTACTTTCGCTCCCTTCTATATTGTTATTGTTTGTTGATGATAATATCTCAGGATTAAGTTTTGTGTTAATTTTTAGAGTAGCTAGAGTTTTTAAATTCTTTAGGTTTTTAAAGTTTATTCCTGGTATAACCGATTTAGCAAAAGGTGTGCAACGTGCATTAAAAACCTCAGTTGTAGTGCTTTTCGGTTTTATTCTTTATAATTTTATAATTTCAATTTTGTCTTGTTATATGTTTAAAGGAATATCACCTCAATATTTTGGTGATCCAATTACTTCTTTCTATTCAACATTTAAAATTTTTACAGTCGAAGGTTGGTACGAAATTCCCGATAAAATGACATTAAATCTTTCAGGCTTTCAAGCATTTTTTATAAAACTATATTTTATTGTTATTTTAATAACTGGCGGTATCTTTGGTTTGTCAATAGTAAACTCAATTTTTGTCGATGCTATGGTAAGTGATAATAACGACGAATTAGAAAGAAAAGTTGACGAATTAACAGCTAAGATAGATGTTTTGATAGATAATCAAAAAAAATAAATTTATTGAATTTTTCCGATTGCCTTAAATAACAATTGTTTATTTTTGTTGAATGGACACACTTATTTGGGTTGCTTTCTCTATTTCTCTTTTTGCTGGAATATTAATTGTTACAAAAAAACAATTATATGTTTCGGACAAACTGCTCTCTGCCTTACTTTTCTTATTGGCTATTGATTATGCAAATATTGGAATTACTGCTTTGTCTTACGATTTTAATATAATTTCAAGTTCATTTTTCCTTTTTAATCCTGCATTCTATTTATATTCTCGCTCGCTTACAAATACAAAATTCCAATTAAAAATATTTCAATTAATTCATTTATTACCTTATTTGTTTTTCGAATTTGCAAACCATTATTTTATTTTATCATTTAAAGTTGATTTGTTTTTTATTGCAGACAATAATTTGTGGATAAGGCTTTTATTTGCATTGTCGTTTATAGTATCTCTTATAATTTATAATACTTTAAGTATAATTGCGGTTCATAAACATAGAATGAATTTAAAAAATGAATTTTCTAATATTGAAAATAATCAAAAATTAAGTTGGCTGTTATTTATTGTAATTTTATATACAGTATATGTTTTAACTGCCACATTATTAGGACTTTTTAATTTTATGAATAATGATTTTGAGACATCAAATATATATAATTACTCGGTAGGTTTATTTATAGCATTTACTCTCGGTTTTTATGGAATTAGGCAAGATGAAATTTATAAAAAGACCCAAAATATTAATTTGCAGAAAGAAGATAAAAGGTATAAGAATTCTATTTTAAATAATAAAAAGAAAGATGAAATTAAAAATTCACTTTTAGCATATTTCAATGAGCAAAAGCCTTATTTTAATTCAGAACTTAATATGTTAACACTTTCCGAAGAACTAAATATATCCAAACATCAACTAACCGAAGTTTTAAATACAGTTATTGGTAAAAACTTTTTTCAGTTTGTAAATGAATATAGAGTTAATGCAGTAAAGAAAAAACTCTTAGACCCAAGTAACGATAATTACTCAATAGAAGCTATTGGTTACGATTGTGGATTTAGTAGTAAATCTTCCTTCTTCTCGGTATTTAAAATACAAACAGGGGAAACACCTTTACAATTTAAAAATTCTAATGTATAACCGAAGGCTTTGGTTAAAACGACTCCAACTGTTTGGATACTTCGTGCCACGCTGTGGCGTGGAACGGTTTGTTAAAATAAATTTCCGAACAAAAGATTCTTCGTCGATTGTTTTATTTTTTCAACTTAGGAAAGTTGAACTACTATGTGGGCAAACCTAGGCCTTCGGTTATAACTACCCTAATCAGTTGTAAATTAGATGTATTCACAGTATTTAAAGCATAAAAGGAGCTATATTCAAACAAAATACAGCTTTTTTCTCCAGCAAATATTACCAAACGCTATATTTGCCTGTTTTTAAGCGGTTTAGCGAACTTTCAGTGTTTCTGGACGAATAGTATGGATGATTGTTTGTGGTTGATTTACAGCTCTTTACAAAATATTTAAATATTTATTAGTAAATTATAGTATTTGTATATACATTTACAACACGGATGAGTATTTGGTTCAAGCGATAATATGTAGCTTATAACTTTTTTAAAACTAAAATGCTGTTTATGATTACATCATATAGAAACATGAGTTCCACCAAGCCACCCCATTGGT
>JAOZLS010000296.1:0-1311 GCA_029934705.1 Bacteroidales bacterium
AAATTCGTTATATTTTTCCGTTTTTCTTCACTTAAAATTATAACCATAGCTACGGCTATGCTTATAATTTTAAGATTGTAAAACAAAAAAATATTTAGAATATATATCGGGTGTTTTGATTCATAATTGGTATAAAACAACGAGATTATATTTTAAAATACTGGAATAATCGGAATATGAGTAATTTATACTCTAAAAAATTAATTATAGCTATAAAAGAAAGAATTAATCTTTTAAAAAACAATCCAAAATTAGGAAAAGAAATAGAATTTCATAAAACAAGAATTATTTCATTAGGGCATTATAGTATTCTATACCAAATAATTGATGTGCAAATAATTATAACAGACTTTTGGAGATAATAGACAAAATCCTTCTACACTTTTAAGCTTCTTAAATAAAACGGAATAATCTAATTCGCAATGAAAGTTATTGCATTATCGTGCCACGTTACAACGTGCCTCGATATTATACAGTAGTTATAAAGTAATTATGAATCAATGCGGATTAGCTTAATTCAAATAATTTTCATTCATTTTTCATTATAATACCACTTTTTTTTCATAACTTGCAATACCTTATAAAACCTAAAATCATGAAAAAAAAACTTATCAAATTCAAAAACTTTTTATTAAATAATGAAAACAAGCTTATACTTGTTATACTTGGTATGCTTGGCTTTGCAAACTCATGTATTCCAGTGGCTGAATATGGCTGTCCATCAGCTGATTTTATTCTTACAGGTACTGTTAAATCTGCCGAAACCAGCAATGGTATTGAAGGAATACAAGTTGTTATGGCTTACGATACAATGACAACAGATAGCAATGGCGAATTTGTATTTCATCAAGGTGGTTTTCCCGAAGACACGGAATTTACTGTAACATTTTCTGATATTGACAGCACACTAAATGGTCATTATAAAGATACAACAATTCAAGTACAATTTTATGCCGAAGACTTAACAGGTGGCGATGGTAACTGGTACGAAGGTACTGCTTCCGAAGAAATTGAAGTTGAACTTGAAAATAAATAATACAAGAACTTTGGCAAAGTTTGCTTTAGTTTTATCAATATGCTGGGCTTCAGATATATATAATAATTTGCAAATTGCAACTTTGCCAAAGTTTAATAAACCACTGATTAGCCCCTGTCCATAAAGTAAAAGCTTGTAAAAATAACCCTCAGGGTTTGTGTTAATTAATTGATATGCAAAATAATTATGATTATAATTTTTTGCAAACACTAAAAGCCTGAGGGTTTGTGTTAATTAATTGATATGCAAAATAATTATGATTATAATTTTTTGCA